>DAITPG010000012.1:0-13670 GCA_036833715.1 Eubacteriaceae bacterium
GTCTGCTCTTTGGTGATGTCGGGGCCTTCGATCACGACATCGAACTGATAGCCTTCGGCAGGCTTGCCGTTGGCGTAAAAGCGATCGAAACCGCTGAAAAAGGTTTTGATGCTCGGGATCTTCAACACCGCAAAGACATTCTCAAAAGATTTGGCGGCGATCCTGTCCTGCTGTTCCTCGCTCAGTTTTGTTCCCATAATGTGAATGACCGGCATAAATATTTCCTCCTTGCACGATTTTTTTTCAGGCTATTGAAAATCCCGAACCGCAAAGTGCCATTAATTTATCAAGCTCTGCTTGATTCTTCTAATACCATGAGCAGAATCGAGAGCGATTATGCGAATTACATTAATTATCAAGCTCTGTTTGATTTGATTTACGGCACTTTGCTTGCTGTGTTGCATGAACATTTATTCTCGATTGCTTATGTCTGTATAAGCGGCGCTCACCTAAATGTCCATGCGCCTTGCCTTCGGGCTTTTCGTCCAGCCTGTCAGAGTGCTGACTCGACATTCTGCTATTTCTATTATAATGAAATCCTATGAAAGTTTTTCAACTATTATGTCTTTTGTCCACGATGTCAATATTAATACCGGATCAGTTTGAAATTGTTCTTTTCGTAATCCAAGATGCCGTCATCCCGCATTTTGCTCAGCTCGCGCGACATGGCGCTGCGTTCCACGCACAAAAAATCGGCCAGCTCGTTACGCGAAAAAGGGATCGTAAAGCGGCTGTTTTTTGCCTTTTCAGCCTGTCCCAGTAAGTACGTCATCAACTTTTCTCTGGTTGTCCGCTGCGAAATGATTTCCATTTTGCCGTTGAGCTCCAGATTTTTTTTGGCTATGATCTTAAGCATGTTGGATATGAGCATCGAATGAAATTCGCAGGCATTGCTGCAGGTGGTCACGATCTTTTTAAATTCGATCTTCATGATTTCGCAGTCCGTCGCTGCCTGCACCGAATACATTGCGGTCTCGATGCCCGCGCAGGCAAACGCTTCCCCAAACAGCTCTCCTTCCGTCAGCTCCGAAATGATGTTGCGGTTTCCGCCGAAATCCTCTTTAACGATCTGCACGCGGCCAGAAAGCACGATGCCCACAAAGTCGATCGTATCGCCGGCCATTAAAATATACGCGTCCTTTTTGTATTTTTTGCTTACCCCGCCCAGACAGTCGATCATGGCGTTGAGATTGTTTTGCTCAATGCGGTCAAATAATTGAGAGTTTTTCAAATTTCTTCTCCTTTGTTGCATTTGCAACAGCTTACTTGGTTAGATTTTACTATAATAAGGCCATGAAAACAATACGGAGGTCAAAAATGATAAGAAATATTATTCATATAGATGAAGAAAAATGCAACGGCTGCGCGCTCTGCGTGAATGCCTGTCAGGAAGGCGCCATTGAGCTTATCGACGGCAAAGCCAAACTGATGCGCGACGATTATTGCGACGGCCTCGGTAACTGCCTTCCGGCTTGTCCGACGGGCGCGATCAGCTTCATAACCAGAGAAGCGGCGGCGTTTGATGAAAAAGCCGTTGAAGAACATATGAAACGAAAAGCCATGCTCCAAGAACCGCCGGCTTGCGGCTGCCCGGGTTCTTCGGCAAAAAAGATAGAAAGAACGCAGACGGACTGCTGCTCCGCTCCGGCTCCCGAAAATGCCAGGGAATCGCAACTGACTCAGTGGCCGGTGCAGATCAAGCTCGCAGCGCCCAATGCCTCGTTTTTTCACAACGCCGACCTGTTGATCGCCGCAGACTGCACAGCCTACGCCTACGGTGATTTCCACAATCGGTTTATGAAAAATAAAGTCACGCTCATCGGATGCCCTAAGCTTGATACGCCGGATTATTCGGAAAAGCTCACGGCCATCCTTTCACAAAACGACATTAAGAGCGTCACGGTGGCGCGCATGGAAGTGCCCTGCTGCGGCGGCATCGTCAAAGCGGTCACAACGGCCATGCAAAACAGCGGAAAGATCATTCCCTGGCAGATCGTGACAATATCCTCAAACGGCAAAATTTTAGATTAACATAAAAGGAGAAAATTATTATGACTATGTTTTGTTATCAATGCGAACAGGCGGCGGGCGGCAAAGGCTGTACGGGAAGCGCCGGCGTATGCGGAAAATCCGCTCCGACTTCCGAAGTTCAGGATCAGCTCGTCGGAGCGCTGATCGGTCTTGCGAGAGCAGCCGAAGATTCGAAAACCTCCAAAGAAACCGACCGTCTGGTCATGGAAGGATTGTTTGCGACCCTCACCAACGTCGACTTTAACGAGGAGCACATCAAAGAACTGATTGGCAAGACCGAAGCTGCCAAAGCCGCTTTCTCAGCTAAGGGCGAAAATTTTGACATGAATGCGCTTTGGAATGAAAACGAAGATATCCGTTCGCTTAAATCCCTGATCCTTTTCGGGATCAAAGGCGTTGCGGCATATGCATTCCATGCTTTGGTACTCGGATATGAAGATGTAACCGTTGCCGAATTTTTGTACAAAGCTTTGCGCGCGGTCGGCTCGAACCTTCCGGCGGATGTACTGCTCGGCATGGCCATGGAAACGGGTCAAGTCAATCTTACCGTAATGCAGCTGCTTGAAAAAGCCAATACCGAAACCTATGGAATACCCGTTCCCACAACGGTTCCCCTCACGGTAGAAAAAGGGCCGTTCATCGTCATCAGCGGACATGATCTTTATGATCTTCAGCTGCTTTTGGAACAAACAAAGGATAAAGGCATCAACATCTATACCCACGGCGAAATGCTTCCGGCTCACGCGTATCCCAAACTCAAAGCTTATGCGCACCTGAAAGGCAACTTTGGAACTGCCTGGCAGAATCAGCAAAAAGAATTTGAAAACATTCCGGGCGCTGTTCTCTTTACGACCAACTGCATCATGCCCGTGAGAGATAACTATAAAGACCGCGTGTTTACAACGGATATCGTCAGCTATCCCGGACTTACGCATATCGGAGAAAACAAAGACTTTGCTCCGATCATTGAAAAAGCGCTTCAGCTCGGCGGATATGCCGAAGATCAAAAAATGACGGGCATCAACGGAGGAGTAACCGTAACGACCGGTTTCGGCAAAGACACCATCCTTTCCGTAGCGGATAAGGTCATCGAAGCCGTCAAGGGCGGAGCCATCAAGCATTTCTTCCTTGTCGGGGGATGCGACGGAGCCAGACCGGGCAGAAATTACTATACCGATTTTGTTAATCAGACACCCAAAGACACTATCGTTCTTACACTTGCATGCGGCAAATACCGCTTCAACGACCTTGACATCGGCGAAATCGGCGGACTTCCGCGCATTATGGATATGGGACAGTGCAACGACGCTTTCGGAGCCATTCAGGTAGCCGTCGCTCTGGCCAACGCTTTCAACTGTTCGGTAAACGAGCTTCCGCTAACGCTCGTGCTCTCGTGGTATGAACAAAAGGCCGTATCCATCCTGCTGACTCTCCTTTCCTTGGGGATTAAGAATATCTACATCGGACCGACGCTGCCGGCATTCCTTTCACCCAACATCGTCGGCGCGCTGGTCGAACAATTCGCACTCACACCCATTTCGACCCCGGAAGAAGACATCAAAAAAATTCTCGGCTAAACCCTTCATTTTACTGCCATGTCCAATTCCTTAAAAAAGAATCAGCTGCCATAGCGGCAGCCTGATTCTTTTTGTTTTTAACTGGTTTTAAGTGATGTATAATAAGCAGAATATTCAATACCTCATAGCCTTTTGCATTAGTTTATTTTTGGGTATACCAATAATTTTGATTAACGCAGATACGGCGGGATATAATTAAAAAAATGCGTTTATTAAGCTTTCGTTAATATTTGTGATATAAGATTGTAACCGTAATGCTGTGCTGTTAAAATAAAATATACTATATGAAAAGGGGATCCCATGAAACAAAAAGTTAAAACCAAGAAAAAGCGACCGGTATTTTTTACGCTCGCAATCATCATCGGAGTGATCAGCCTACTGTCCTTTATCGCAAACACCATTTATTTTATTCAATCCGTCATCGTTTATATCGCACAGGGCTATACGCTCTCTGACATGCTTTTATCCTATTTCTATCAGCTAATGCAGCCGCTTATATTCGGCGGCGGTGTATGCGCAGTGCTTTTTGCGCTGAATGCGATCTTTGAAAAGATGCCCGCTTCGGTTGCCGAAATGGTTATTCAGGCCGATGAAATCATCATCGACGAAACCGATGAAGATGATATGATTTTACCGCAAATCGAGGAAGAAGTTTCACAAACCTCTGTCGGGGAATAAAATAGTCTGTCATCTCAAAAAAATCCGCGCTTGTTTGATGTTTTAAACAAGCGTGTTTTTTTGTTTCAAGAATATGAACAAAAACGCTCACATATTGTTCCCGTATGTGTTATCATTGTTTCAAAATCATTAACGGGAGTGTGTATGGATAAAAAAGCGTTTTTTAAATTAAGTTACGGCCTTTTTATTGCCGGCGTTGAATACGAGGGTAAAAAGAATGCTTGCGTCATCAATACGGCGGCGCAGGCGACGTCCGAACCGCCGAAAATGATCGCAACCATGCTCAAGACCAATCTGACCACCGAAATGATCGTAAAGAAGCGCAGCATGACGATATCCGTATTGTCGATCGCATGTCCTTTGCAGCTGATTGCCGATTTCGGCGGACGCAGCGGACGGGATGCCGATAAGTTTGAATCGATCCCTTATTTTGTCGATTTAAACGGCAATCCTTATATGACCGCTGATATGGCGGCTTATATGAGCTGCAAGGTGGAGCAGGCAATTGACCTGGGTACGCATTATCTGTTTATCTGTGATGTCGAGCAGGCCGAAGTCCTCTCAGAAGACGTGCCCATGACGTACGCCGATTACAGAAACTTAAAGGCAGGGGGACAAGCGCCCGCAATATCAGTAAAGACTAAAAAACAAAAAAGGTATGTCTGCTCGGTATGCCATTATGTGTATGACGGGGATATCCCATTCGAGCAGCTGCCCGACGATTATAAATGCCCCGTATGCGGACATCCGAAATCCGTATTTGTGGAAGAGGAGTATTAAATGGCCCAAATCAAATTTGAGATCACCGAGCATCTCGGTGTGCTGTCCGAAAACGCGAAAGGCTGGACGAAAGAAATCAATCTCGTGAGCTGGAACGACCGTCCGGCCAAATATGACATCCGCGAATGGTCCGAGGACCATACCATGATGAGCAAGGGCATCACCTTGTCCGATGAGGAAACGGATACGCTTTACGCAGTTTTAAAAGAAATATTTGAATCATAATTCAGCAATATTCCAGGCAGGGAGCAGGGGCTCAATGAGTCCTTTATTTATCGCATCGGTGTAGCGGCAGGAAAACGGATAGGAACGCGGTAGTAATGACTTTATTGATTTACTTTATAACAGGAGTAATCAGCAACAATGAAACAAAACCGCATTCCATGGGTAGATGCCGCCAAAGGCCTGCTTATGCTGTTTGTCGTCATCGGACACAGCAGGCCGGTGCCGGGATTTCCTATCCCTTACGCGCAAATCTACTGGTTTCACATGCCGGCTTTCTTTATTTTAGCCGGCGTAACATTTAAACCCTGTGCCGATTGGCAGTCTTTTTTCTTCGTACTGCGGCGCAAGGCGTTAACATATTTTATCCCGTATCTTGTCTATTTGTCGCTCAATAAGTTGGCGGCTTCGCTGTTTCATCAGCCCGTCGCTCTTATGCATAAAAACGGCGAATTATTTTGGCTCCTTTTTGGAGGGCGCTTTATCAGCGGCGTTTACTGGTTTGTCACCTGCATGTTTTTTACGCAGATGCTGCTTCATCTTGTCTTTCTGCTCATTAAAAAGGACATCATTCGCATCGGCGTTGTAGGCACGGCATTTCTTCTTGCTCATATCGAATCCTTGCTTTTAATCAAAGCTCCCGGTGCCATGCATTTTTTTGTGCCATGGAGCATGGATACCGCTTTATTTACGCTTGCCTTTATGGCTTTCGGATATTATGCGAAGGATGCCATGCAGAAAATCCTTCCGACATTGATTTCCGTCGGTTTCAGCGCGGGTTTTATTTATTTAAGCAAAACGGCGCAGATCCCTTTCGGGATCAATTTAAAGGATGTGCACTACGTCCATATTTTTTTGGATATTCTTGTGCCCGTTGCTTTTTCGATCAGCATTTTTGGTTTGGCGCGATTGCTGGTGCGTTTTAATCTTCATAAAATATTGGCGCAGATCGGCGCTTTGTCTTTGATCATCATGTATACGCATATGTGCCTCAATGATTTTTTTCAGCATTATTTTCGTTATGGGCCTTTGATTTATCTTTTGATCGGCATCGTGATTCCAATCATCGCCGGAAAGCTTTTTGAGCGTTTCTATCTGACGGATATGCTGTTTTTGGGTCATTACCGACCAAAAAAATCCACTTACATATTTAAATAGCTGTCAATTTTCAGCGCCGAATTATTTTGTTCTTTATAGTATCGACTAACAAATTTCTACATTCAAGTTAGTAAGAAAATAGACGGAGCTCGGTCTGAATATTCGAACCTATGCTCTCCACTCATGTTTCATATTCGTTATCGGCCATTCAATCCTATCAAAAAACAGTCGTCCTCCAAGACGACTGTTTGTTTATGTAACGCTTTTTAAATTAATTGAATTTGCTGTTGAGATTTTTCTTTATGGAGTTCGCGCGGGCATGGATTTCATCAATCGTTTGGTCGAAGCTGCGCGATGTCTGCTTGGCCGCTTTTCTGACGGCTTTGGCGCTGTCTTCAATGGAATCATTCATTTTATCATACATGCGGGTAAAGAGAGTTTTGATTTCTTTTCTTGTTTCTTTGCCCGATGCAGGAGCAAACAGCAGACCGATTGCCGCTCCGGCAATAGCCGCCAGCATGATGAGCCCAATTTCTGTTGCAATATTTTGAGCGGCTTCTGCTCTTTGGATATCGTTTTTTGTTTGATCGTATTGCATAAATTTTCCTCCGATATCATATTTACAATCATTATAAACCAATTATTGAAAAAAGTAAATGACATATTAAATCTTTTGCGTGCTTCGCGCACTTTTTTGACTCTCGGCTCCATCTGATTTCCATAACACAGAATAATTGCATTAATTATTCTATAATCGCGTGGTTATTCATAACATGTACAAACCGTGAATGGGAGGATGAACATGCACAATGACATTCGTGAGCGCATCATGGCGGAAGCCGAACATATAGCCGCAACCAAGGAAACCGTTCGGGAAACCGCAAAAAGGATGGGTATCAGCAAAAGCACTGTACATAAAGACATGACACAGCGCCTTTATACCATTGATAAGGTCTTATTCAATCAGGTAAGGGAAGTGCTGGACCAAAACAAGGCTCAAAGGCATATCCGCGGCGGCATTGCGACTAAAAATAAATATTTGATGATGAGAAAAGCCAAGGCATGAAAAAAAATCTTCGCAAAAGCATCGCGGCCCTGTTCGTAATTGCCGCGTTAGTCCTGTTTAGGCTGTTGTTTTTCGACGGCCTGCTCGACCAATACAACCGCCAGACCAAGCCCGCGGATTATCGCGGACTCATAAGCCTTTGGGATGTTTCCGCTACCACCGTTATGGGAAGCCAGTACAGCTTCATTCAAACCGTCTGCGAGGATTTCGAAAAGGCCAATTACGGCATATTGATCGATATTTACAAAATACCCGAAATTTCCGCCGAAGAAACGGTGGGGCTCGGCATGGCATCTTCTTCCCGTCCGGACGTAGTACGCTATAAGATCGGCTCCTATACCGCCGACACTCAGAAGCTGATCAGCGATGCGGAGCTGATGAACAAGCTTGCCTCTGAATATGCTTCTTTTGTTGGCAATCCTTACGGCGATAAGCTGGTGGTCGATCTGTACTGCAATATATCCGTGATTATCGTCAACACCGATATCCTCGGCGATCTTGGCGTGCAGACTCCGTCCGACGACTGGACAAAAAATGATTTTATCGCTTTTTTGGCGTCCATCGAAGCCGCCGACGCTAAAAACAAATACCGAACCATTGATTTTTCAAAACAAAACGTCAATGCCTATCTGCCGTTTCTGCTTGGAAATACGCCCGATAACGCAGACAGCGCTTATCTGGCCGAGGTGATCAAATACGGCCAAGCCGACATGCAGACGCGCAGCGCCGCCGAAACAAGTTACGATTTTTACAACAAAGCCACCGCGGTGTATTGCGGGGATCTGAAAACCGTCAATTATCTGCTGCGCCAGCAAAGCAGAGGAAAGGGCTTCAACTTTCAAGCTTACCTGTATCCGTCCGACGGCGAACCCTTTATCTATGTCAATGACATTGTATCCTACGCTTTTTTAGACAGCGGTGACGAGGGGCGCAACAATATCCTCAAAAGCCTGGCCGAATATATGCTTACGTACGACGCGCTGCAATATACCGAAAATCTGGGCATGCTGCCTTGTATACCCATGGATAAGATCGAATATCTCAAATATCCTCACCTTGCAAAATTTAAAATAAAAAACGCCTCTTATTATACGATAAGAGACGAATTGATCAAAAAAATGATCGTCGACGCGCCTTTATTTTTTAAGTGAATCCTCAAGCAATTTTCGGGCAATGTCGGGAAAGTTGGTGATTAAAATATCGATGTTCATTTTGATCATCGGCATGATTTCCTGCGGTGTGTTGGGCGTATAACAGTTGACCATCAAGCCTTCCTGCGCTAAAACAAGCCTGTCTTCGGGCGTTAAGGCCGCATACAAAACATTGTAGGCGTCGGCGCCTGTTTTTTTGACATATTCGGCGGGTTTGTACATGCGGCTGTCCGATAAGATGCCCGTCGGAACGGATGGGTCGATTTCCTTAGAACGCACCATTGCCACATGGTCAAAGGAGGATAGCAGCGTTTTTTTCTCCAGTCCGTATTCATAGACTTTTTTGATCACGCGTTCTTCGATTTGGGGATACAGAAAACTGCCCGCTTTCAGTTCGATATTGATCTTTCCGCCTTTGGCGGCTACCAGTTCCAAAACTTCATCCAGCGAGGGGACTTTTTCATTCATATATGCTTCGGAATGGCGTATACCTGCCGAAAGCTCCCTGATCTCCGCATAGGTTTTTGTGAAAACCATGCCGCTTCCGTTGGTGGTTCTGCTTAATTCAAAATCGTGAATTACAACCATTTGTCCGTCGCTTGTATAATGCACGTCGATCTCTATGCCGTCGGCGGCGAATTTGTCAAAAGCCATGGCGTATGCGCTTAACGTATTTTCGGGCGCGTAGCCGCTGGCGCCTCTATGCGCGTAAATTTCCATATGTAGCCTCCTTTAATTTTTAAGCCCTTTCATGGTCAGTGAAATGCGTTTGCGTTCCTTGTCGATTTCAAGCACGCCTACCTGCACCACATCGCCGACCTGTACCACTTCAAACGGGTCTTTGACGAATTTATCGCTTAGCTGGCTGATGTGCACCAGGCCGTCTTCATGTACGCCGATGTCCACAAACGCGCCGAAATGCGTAACATTGCGCACAGTGCCTGTCAGCAGCATGCCCTGCTTTAAATCCTTGATTTCCATGATTTCGGATTTAAACGCAACTTTGGTGAGTTCTTCTCGCGGGTCTCTGCCCGGTTTTTTAAGCTCCGTCACGATATCCTTTAATGTAAGCGCGCCCACGCCGAGCTCCTTTGCCGTTTTTTCGACATCGATGTGTTCGAGTATATCCGAAAATCGGGTGATACCGCCGGTTTTGAGCGAATCGATGTCGATGCCCGCGGAGCGTATGAGTTTTTCGGCGACCTCATAGCTTTCGGGATGGACAGCCGTATTGTCCAGCAGATTATCGCCGCCCGAAACGCGCAGAAAGCCTGCGCATTGCTCAAACGCCTTGGCGCCGATGCCGCTGACCTTCATCAGTTCTTTTCGACTTTTCAATCCGCCGTTGTCGCGGACATATTCAAATAAAGCTTTGGCTGTTTTTTTCGTGATGCCCGAAACATAAGACAGCAGAGCGGGTGATGCCGTGTTGACATCCACGCCGACGCTGTTGACCGCATCCTCCACTACGTTTTCGAGAGCGTGCGAAAGCTCATTTTGATCGACGTCATGCTGATATTGACCCACGCCGATGTGCTTGGGATCGATCTTGACCAGCTCCGCAAGCGGATCCTTCAGTCTTTGGGCGATCGAGATCGCGCCCCGGATAGAAACATTGAGCTCGGGATATTCATCTGCGCCCAGCTGCGATGCCGAATAGACGCTGGCGCCCGCTTCGTTGACGATCATGTATTCCACTTTTCTGTTTAAACCTTTGATCAGATCGGCCACAAAGATTTCGCTTTCTCTGCTGGCCGTCCCGTTCCCAATGGATATGATCTCCACCTTGTGCTTATCGATAAGGGCGGTCAATACCCGTTTCGCTTCCTCAGTCTGATTCTGCGGTGCCGTCGGATAAACAGTGATATAGTCAAGCAATTTGCCCACCGCGTCGATCACGGCGATCTTACAGCCCGTGCGGTAAGCCGGGTCAAAGCCCATAATGACTTTTCCTTTGGCGGGCGGAGCCAATAAAAGGCTCTTTAAATTTTTGGCAAACACCAGTATCGCGCTTTCGTCCGCTTTTTCGCTGAGCGTATTGCGCGTTTCCCTTTCGATGGCCGGCGCAATCAGTCTTTTGTACGCGTCCTCTACCGTAGCTTTTAAATAGGAAGAAGCGCCTTTTTTGAGAACATGGGCATTTAGGTAATCCAAAACCTTGTCCGCCGGAGCCTCGATTTCCACTTTCAGTATTTTTTTTGCTTCGCCTCGGTTGAGAGCCAGCACGCGGTGGTCGGCTGCTGTGCGGATAAGCTCTCTGTATTCGTAATAGGCTTCAAATTCGTTGCGTTCAAGCGGCTGATCCTTCGCTTTGATCACCGCCGAGGTCAAAAATCCGTGCTGAAACGTAAGGGCTCGGATCGCTTTTCTGTAATCGGCGTTCTCGCTGATGGTTTCCGCCAGGATGTCGCAGGCGCCATCGATGGCTTCCTTTGCGCTTGAGACCTGTTTTTCTTCGTCGATAAATCCTTCCGCTTTTAATAAGAGCTCCGCTTCGGACAGCTGCTGCTCCATGATCATCTGCGCCAGCGGCTCCAGCCCTTTTTCTTTTGCAATAGTCGCCCTTGTCCTCTTTTTTGGTTTAAACGGAAGATAAATATCCTCCACTTCCTTGAGGACAGAGCAGGTGTTGATCTTCGCTTCCAGTTCAGGCGTCAGTTTTTCCTGCTTGTCGATCAGCCGGAGGATCTCTTCTTTTCTCTGCTCCAAATTTTTAAGATAGGTCAAACGCTCATCGAAATCCCTCAGCACCGTATCGCTCATATTGCCCGTGACTTCTTTTCTGTATCGGGCGATAAACGGAATGGTATTGCCTTCGTCGATCAGCGCGATAGTGCTTTCGACGTCTTTCAGATTTAAATTTAATTCGCTAGCCAGTATCTGTGAAATTTTGCTCATGTTACTCCCTTGCTCTTTCGATTCTTCTAAGCCGTCAGATGGCTGTACAAAATGTTGATCCCGATCAGTATCAGGATGATCCCGCCCGAGATGCCGGCGATCTTTTGGCTTTTTTCGCCCAGATAGCAGCCGAAACGTACACCGATAAAGGTTACGATAAAGGTAATGACGCCGATGGCTGCTGCCACAAAAAAAATATTCAGCTCAAAAAAAGCAAATCCGATGCCCGCGGCAAGCGCATCGATACTGGTAGCCACAGAAAACAGCATCAGTTTCAAAAAAGGCAGGCTTTGAATGTCGGCTTCGTTTTCCTTGTTGTTTTTGAGCGTTTCAACGATCATTTTGATCCCGATGAAAAGCAATAGGGCAAATGCGACCCAATGGTCGTAGCTCATGATATAAACGGCAAAAAAACTTGCGGCAAAATATCCGATGACAGGCATAATTGCCTGAAAAAGGCCAAAAGAGACCGGTATTTTCAATGATTCGCGCAGTTTGAGCCTCATGCACATCCCGCAGGATATGCTTACGGCGAACGCGTCCATCGATAAGGCTACGGCAGTCAGTAAAATCAGTTGCAGCGGCATTCAATTCCTCCTATATGTCATTTAATCTTACATTAAATGGATGGCATAATCAATAAATAATCATAAAATGCCCGCTGTGAAAATATATATTCAGTAAGATATCTAGCGATGTTCAAAAAACATGCCTTTTGGAGGTTTTATGGAAAAAGAAAAGAATTTGCCAAATGATTTGCGGGGAACAAAATTTCCGGTCGAGCTGACCTATAATGCGGAACAGGATGATAAATATAGTTTCAATTTGAAGTTAAAAGCGGAAAAAGGAAAGGAATATGCCGTATTGTTTGTGAATGACGACGGCGGTTATTATACCGCGGAGATCATTTCGGGCGATGCAGCCAAATCCTTTTCAGTGTTCAAACTCAAGATCGCGCATTGCCGCATGGTGAAGATCGTCGATATCGAAACCGAGCAGCCGGTATTTTTGGCCGATTTCAAAGTAAGCTCGTTGCAGGACGGCGCGGCTTCGGATTCCTCTGAGGATATGGCTCCTGCAGCAGCGGAGGTTATGCAAACGGATTGCAACCTCGAAGCCGCCTCCGTCATTGAGATGCCTCCGGCACCCGATAATAAAGATGTCTCTGTGGAGTATGAAACTGCCGACTCAGAACAGATTTCTGATGAATCCATGGAGGAAAGCGGCGATAAACCGGTTATCGTAATTGAAGATAACCGCAAGTCCAAAGTTATGGGTTTTATCTCGGAACGGCAGCCGCAGCTCGAAGAAGAGCATGGCGTGCCCGTGTCAAGCGCAAAAGAGAACGCATTGCCCAACGAAGAAAACGAAGAAACGAAAGTCTCCGAGCAGGACCTTAATTTCTTTGCGGATTATGAAAAAGACGCATCGGAAGCAGCCGTTCTGGATGAGGAAGAAGATGATCTGTATGCCGATGTATTTATAAAAGAAAAAACAAGGCCCGAAGTGCCCAAATCACAGAAGGCATCCCTTCTTAATGACAACGAAAGCATACTGGAAGATATTTTTGAAAGATTCGACTCCTTTGAAAATCCGCTCAAGAATCATGAATTTTATGCCCTGGACGAAGCCAACGCCAAAAAATCTTCCTTAAAGATCATACTAAACGGGTTTATCGTGCCGCTCTTAAGCCCTCTGCTCGAATATAAAAACCCTTTCGGCTCAAACAGTGGTCTTCCTAGATTTTTGATCGGAAAAACGATGATATCCAAGGAAACCGAATATTTCGTATACGGCGCGCTGGGAAGAAACCTGCGCGAGGAGCAACCTTTTTCAGGAGCGACGGGATTCGTTTATTTCGAAAAGATCAAGGACAGCGACGAGGGGTACTGGCTGATGTACGTAAACGCCAAAACCGGCAGGATATCGCTGCCGATGAAGCCAAAAAATATCTTTCAATCGTAATATTTTCCCAGCGGGGCGCCTCAGGGCGCTCTTTTAATTTGATAGATTCTCATATTTACAATAATCCATTCAAAACACTGTTTTTCGATAAAAAAACAGCATATTTTTTAGTCAAACCTGTCAAAAAGACCTTGCAGGCGCGTTGCGGCAATTGATTTTTTGAATAATATAAAGTATAATAATTATAAAAGGGAGGTCAATTAT
>DAITPG010000012.1:13680-19168 GCA_036833715.1 Eubacteriaceae bacterium
CACCTTCAACGGTGGGCAGCGCATAAAAATCATGGAAAATGTGATTTATGCGCTGCCCACCGTTGAAGGTGTTTTACTTGAAGGTATTTTGGGGGAACAAAAAACTGTCAGCGGAACCATTAAGGAAATTAAACTTTTGGATCACAAAATCCTGATAGCCCAAAATTGATTCTCTTCAATTTTCATCTTCAAATCTTGAATAAATCTTCATCAAATTTAAAGAAACCATCTTAAAAAAAACAAAAGCTTATTGAATTTAAATTCAGAAATTTGGTATTATTAAGCGACAAATGAATGATTTCGAATGCATTCAAATGTAATCGATTTAAACGGGATAAAAATGTCCCACGAAGCGTTTTGCAATCACAAAACCCTGCTTTGAGACCAAAAAAACATTGTATTTTTGAATGGAAAATGCTACAATAATGCTAACCAAATCAGAAAAGTTTTCAGTTTCAACAACTTTTCGTTTAGTAAATTTTTCAATCTTACTTTCTGCTTGTTTAAAATTTAGCAAATACTTTTACAAAATTAATAGGTTAACCGAAATTTGAATCCATCAAAATTGTTGACTAAAAAATGGGGTAAGTGTTTGCCTGAAATTAAAATTCACATCTTAGGAGGAGGTTCAATGGAAATCAAGAAATTCACATCCGTTGAAGAAATGGAAGCTGTTACTGAAGTGCTGTCCAATCTTGCAAAAGAAAGATTTGCAGAAACATGGCAAGACAGAAAACAAGCCCAAAAACCACAATGTAAATTCGGTGAAGACGGCATCTGCTGCAGAATTTGCTCGATGGGTCCCTGCCGCGTAACACCGAAGGCACCCAGAGGCATTTGCGGCGCTGACGCTGCCGCTATTGCCGGAAGAAACTATGTAAGAGCGGTTGCCGGGGGGGCAGCGGCTCACTCCGACCATGGCCGTGATATCGCGCACGTACTGCACATCTCTTCAAGAGACGGCAACTACATCGTCCGCGACGAAGCCAAACTCATCAAACTTGCGAAGGAATGGGGCGTTGCTACCGAAGGTAGAGATATTTATGATATCGCGCACGAAGTGGCTGAAGTCGGCTTGATGGAATACGGCAAACCTTTCGGCGTTCAAAGATTCTTGTCCAGAGCGACAGATGAAAGACGCAAAGTATGGAAAGAAGTCGATGTCGAACCGAGAGCGATCGACAGAGAAATCGCAACCATCATGCACATGACGCACATGGGCTGCACATCCGACGCTGATGCTCTGGTCAAACAGGCAATCAGAGGCGGCCTGGCCGACGGCTGGGGCGGTTCCATGATGGGAACCGAATTTACGGATATCTTATTCGGAACTCCCATGCCCAAAGAAACCGAAGCTGACCTTGGCGTTCTTGAAAAAGAAATGGTCAACATCATCATCCACGGCCATGAACCGGCATTGTCCGAAATGATCGTTATGGCATCCGAAGATGCAGAACTTTTAAAATACGCAAAATCCAAAGGCGCAAAAGGCATCAACATCGCAGGCCTTTGCTGTACGGCAAACGAAGTAACGATGCGTCACGGCGTAAGAATGGCAGGCAACTTCCTCCAGCAGGAAAATGCGGTGCTTACGGGCGCAGTTGAAGCCATCGTCGTTGACATCCAGTGCATTTTCCCCGCACTTTCCGCATTGACAAAATGCTATCATACAAAATTTATCACGACTTCCGAAAAAGCAAGAATTCCGGGCTCCACATATATGGCGTTCGATGAACACCGCGCTTTGGATATTGCCAAAGAAATCGTGAAAGCGGCTGTTGACAACTTCGAAAACAGAGATCCGTCCAAGGTATTCATCCCGGCCAACAAACAGAAGGCTACCGTCGGATACTCCAACGAAGCGATCATCAAACAGCTCGACACCGTTACCAATTCCTATGTCAACCAGCTTGGCACATGGAAACCCCTTGTTGAATGTCTGGCATCGGGCGTACTCAGAGGCGCTGTCGGTATCGTAGGATGCAACAACCCGAAAGTAAGACCCGACTACTCACACATCGAAATTATTAAGACCCTGCTCAAAAACGACATCATCGTTGTTGCAACGGGCTGCTCCGCTCAGGCTGCCGCGAAAGCCGGCCTGCTTTCCAAAGAAGCAAAAGATCTCTGCGGCGTAGGCTTAAGAACGGTTTGCGAACTCGCCGATATCCCGCCGGTACTCCATATGGGTTCCTGCGTAGACATCAGCCGTATCCTCCTGCTTGTTTCCGAAGTTGCAAAAGAATGGAATGTAGATATTCCTCAGCTTCCGATCATCGGATGCGCACCGGAATGGATGAGCGAAAAAGCCGTATCCATCGCCAACTATGTTATCGGTTCGGGCGTACAGACCTTCCTCGGTATTGAACCGATGGTCAAAGGCTCCGACAAAATGATGGAACTGATCACGGACGGAACAAGAAAATTGGTCGGCGCTGGCTATACGATCGACACCGATCCGGATAATCTCGTTCAACTGATGATTCAGTGCATCGAAGATAAGAGAACCGCATTAAATATCTAATTTTTGGGTAACTTATCTATAAAAAGCAAGGTGAATATTTATGAAAATTGCCGTTACCGGTAAAGGCGGAGTAGGAAAAACCACGTTTTCTGCCATACTTGCAAGACTGTATGCCGAAGAAGGCAGAAGTGTGCTGGCCGTGGACGCAGACCCGGATGCCAATCTGGGTCTGGCGCTCGGTTTTTCCGAACAAGCCTTAAAAGAGATCGTTCCGATCTCGCAGCTGAAAACTTTGGTCGCACAGCGAACGGGCTCTTCCGATGAAAATTTCGGAAAGTTCTTTAAGATCAATCCCAAGGTCGACGACATACCCGAAAAATACGCAAAAAGTGTCAACGGCGTTAAGCTTTTGACGCTGGGTACGGTGGAAACCGGCGGCAGCGGATGCGTATGTCCCGAACACGTACTGCTCAAAAGGATCATATCCCATCTGATCTTGCAGAATAAAGACGTAGTGATCATGGATATGGAAGCCGGAATCGAGCATCTGGGCCGCGGCACCGCGGACAGCGTCGATCAGTTTATCGTCGTGATCGAACCCGGCGCAAGAAGCATCCAGACCTATGAAAAGGTCAAAGAGCTTGCCCTTGATCTGGGCGTAAAAAACGTGCGCGTGGTTGCGAACAAAGTCAGAAACCAGGAAGACGAAGACTTTATCAAAGAAAACATCAAAGATGATCTGCTCGGTTTTATTCACTACAATAAAGAAGTAATCGATGCGGACCGTCAGGGAAAGTCTCCCTTTGATTTCAGCGAGGCGGCAATCGAAGAAATAAAGGCTATAAAAAATAAAATCGATCTTGAGTACGAAATAAAATAAATATTAATACGGGGTGAAATAATGACACTATTCGACAGAGTCTTTAACGGCTCAGATGAAATGTATAATTTAGCAGTAGCCAGTGTTGATAAAGCTATCGCAAAATTTGGCGCAGACCACGGCGTAGCTTTCCCTGACACGGCATACGGCCTTCCTTTGATCTATGCATTCACGGAAGTCAAAATCAAAACGCTCGGCGAACTCAAAAATTCGCTGGAAACCATCAAAGACATGCTTTGCCACGAAAAAAGAACCGAACACGTATTTACTTCCGGTATCGGAACCGCTTTATCCGCAGAAGTGATCGAAGCAGTTAAATACGTTATGGAAGAAAAACCCTACAGCGAACCGTATCACGGCCATCTGACCGACGCTGAGATCCGTTCACTGGGCGTTCCGCTCGTAACCGGCGATATCCCGGGCGTTGCCGTAATCATCGGACCGGCTCCCAATAAAGAAATCGCTGCTAAAATGATCAAAGATTACCAAACCAAAGGCATCATGGTATTCCTCGTCGGCGGAATCATCGATCAGGCGGTTGAAGCGGGCGTAAACATGAACTTTGATCTTCGTATCGTTCCGCTCGGACAGGACCTTACCTCCGTTATCCACGTTGTCAGCGTAGCCATCAGAGCAGCCATCATCTTCGGTGCTATCAAACCCGGCGCGTATGACCAGTTGTTAAGATACACCTCCGACCGCGTATTCGCTTTTGTTAACGCTTTCGGACCCTTAAGCGACATGACCGTTGCCTGCGGCGGCGGCGCGATCGCCCTCGGCTTCCCGGTACTTACGGATGAAACCGAAAATGTTTGGCCGGTTCCCAAAAGACTGATCATTCAGCAGAATTACGACGATCTTGTTGCGACTTCACTGGAAGCCAGAAACATCAAAATCAAGATCACCGAAATTCCCATCCCCGTTGCTTTTGCGGCAGCTTTCGAAGGCGAAATCATCAGAAGAAACAACATGCTTGTTGAAATCGACGGTTCCAAAATGGATTCCTTCGAACTTGTTCAGATGAAAGAAGCCGCCGAAATCGAAGATCACAAGATCGAACTCATCGGAAACGACTTTGACAGCATCACCGAAGCTCCCGGCAAAATGGCGATGGCCGTTATTGTTGACGTAGCGGGCAAAAACATGCAGAAAGACTTCGAACCGGTTCTTGAACGTAAGATCCACTACTTCCTCAACTACATGGAAGGCGTTATGCACACCGGCCAGAGAGACATGATCCGCGTACGCGTAAGCAAGGACGCATATGAAGCCGGATTAAGAATCAAACACTTCGGCGAAGTGCTTTACGCAAAAATGAAAGACGAATTCGATTCGGTTGTTGACAAATGTCAGATCACCATCGTGACCGATCCCGAAAAAGTCAAAGAACTCAGAAACAACGTTGCTGTAACCGCTTATGAAAAACGTGACGAACGCCTGAACTCCCTCACGGACGAAAGCGTTGACGTATTCTACAGCTGCACGCTGTGCCAGTCCTTCGCTCCTTCGCATGTTTGCGTAGTTACACCCGAAAGACTCGGCCTCTGCGGCGCGGTTTCATGGCTTGACGCTAAAGCTACAAAAGAACTTGATCCCACGGGCCCCTGCCAGATCATCGGCAAAGGCGGGCTCATCGATGAAAGAATCGGCGCATGGGCAGATGTCAATGACGCGGTAGCAAGACTTTCTCAGGGCGCTTTACAACAGGTTACCCTGTACTCCATCATGGAAGACCCGATGACAAGCTGCGGCTGCTTCGAATGTATCTGCGGTATCGAACCGTTCTCCAACGGCGTCGTGATCGTAAACCGTGAATATTCAGGCCTTACACCGCTGGGCATGAGCTTCGGCGAACTCGCTTCCATGACGGGCGGCGGCGTTCAGACTCCGGGCTTCATGGGCCACGGCAAACACTTTATCGCTTCCAAGAAATTCATGAAAGCCGAAGGCGGAATCGAACGTATCGTTTGGATGCCGAAAGCTTTGAAAGAAACGGTTGCCGATAAACTCAACATCACTGCCAAAGAATTATACGGCATCGACAACTTCACGGATATGGTTGCAGATGAATCCACAGCGGCCGACGGCGAAGCGCTGATCGCTTTCCTCACCGAAAAAGGACATCCGGCTTTATCTATGGACCC
>DAITPG010000012.1:19178-19641 GCA_036833715.1 Eubacteriaceae bacterium
TATCAGGCTGCTTAAAAAGCCCGAACCGCATTCACAAACACTCCGTGTTTGATTCATGGTTTCGGAAGTTTCAGGCACAGCCTGATCAACTGTTATCAAAGTCCTACCTTCTTAAATGCAGGTAGGACTTTGCTTGCTTTGTTGTATAAGTTCTCATGCTGTGTACGTATGTTGCTCTGATTCGCTTTATTGCTCCGCAATATCGCTCATGGTATTTAGAAGTATCAGGCTCTGCCTGATAAATTGATGGCACCTTATGCGCCTTGCCCTCGGGCTTTTCAGTGCGCCTTTTGTTTGGCAGACTTTATCAGCATTGTATGTGCAGACAATCTGCACATTTTTTTTGTATATGCCACTCAAGAGTGCTTGTTTTTTTTCTCCGCTCTATTATTGGAATGAACGATCAGATATAATGCTGGATAGAAAAACCAAACTCCGATAAATAATTGCATACGTTTACAAA
>DAITPG010000013.1:0-19364 GCA_036833715.1 Eubacteriaceae bacterium
CTTATCGTTGTATCGGCTATCACAAATATCGTCTCCTATTTTTTTCTGCCCGATAAACTCATCATGCAAATAACCGTGGATGGCTCCGCGGGCACCACATTGCCCACGATCTGGGGGCTTTTGATCGCCTTTGTTTTATTTTTATATTGTGTGTATCGATTTTACGCAGCTGAAGAGAAAAAAGAAAAAAATAAATTCTTGATCGGTTCTATCCTTATATTTGCTGTCAATATCTTCACCATCGTTTACAATCTGACGAGATAAGCCGATGAAAATACAAACGATGACAGCGCAGCATATTCCAGCGCTTGCGAAGCTTTATGAGCAATTTTGGAATGAAAAATCCTGCCAAGAAAGAATGGTCGCCCAATTTGAAAAGCTCGATAGGCTGCAAACCCATATCCTTTTAAGCGCTACAGACCAAAGAAAATTGATCGGCTCGGTCATGGGAATCGTCTGTGAAGAGCTTTACGGCGACTGCCGCCCATTTTTAGTGATCGAAAACATGATCGTGGATCGTGAATATAGAAAGAGCGGAATCGGCAAGGCCTTGCTGAAAGAATTGGAAGATAGAGCAAAGCAGCGAAACTGCACCCGAATGATACTAGTCACCGAAACGGACAGAGCCGATGCGTGCGCGTTTTATGAAGCCTGCGGCTTTCATCCGTCGTCGGCGAAAGGCTTCAAAAAGAAAATACACTACTAATCAACTATTTAATTCAAATTGACGCTGAGTTTTATCAAGTAAGGATGACTCATGAACGGATGCAGACGGTCAAAGAAATAGAACAAACAAAAAAAGATTCGCGAGAATCTTTTTTTATTTCGGGTTTATCTGTTCATCAATTTTTTTCCTATTTTAACGACCGGTTTAAAGAATGCGCCTTCCATTTCCTTGGAAACATCGGAAAGCTTTTCACGGATAGGAATATTTTGCGGGCAGTGCGTTTCGCATTTACCGCATTTTTTACATAACGAAGCGTATGCCGGATTTTTTGTTACTGCTCCCGTATTTTGTATATAGTTGATAAACGACCGTTTGCTCTTCAGCGTATATTTCTCGTTGTAGATGGAAAAACAGGTCGGTATATCGACGCCTGCAGGGCATGGTATGCAATAGCCGCAGCCGGTGCAGTTGACTTTGATATCCTTGTTTAAAATTTCCTTGGCTTTCGTAAACAGAGCAAGATCATACTCCGTGAACTGGTTGTGCTGTACTTCGGAAGCTATTCTGATGTTTTCCTCAACCTGTTCTTCGGTGCTCATGCCCGAAAGCACAACCGTGACCTCGGGATGGTTCCAAACCCATCTGAGCGCCCAATCGGCAATGGAACGCTTCGGCTGCGCACTGTGCCAGATATCGTTGACTTCCTTGGGAAGGTTATTAACGATCTTGCCGCCGCGTAACGGCTCCATCACAATAACGGGAAGACCCTTGGAAGCGGCATATTTTAATCCCTCAACGCCGGCTTGATTGTTTTCATCCAAATAGTTGTATTGGATCTGACAGAATTCCCAAGGATACACATCCACAAGTTTGATAAATTGATCCTTCAGCCCGTGGAAAGAAAATCCAATATTGATGATCTGTCCGCTTTTCTTTTTATCCTCGATCCATTTTTCGATGTTCAGCGCTTTCAATTTTTCCCATACGCCGATATCGGGCAGCATATGGATCAAATAATAGTCAATGAAGTCGGTTTGCAGCCGTTCTAGCTGTTTATTTAAGATCTTTTCAAGATCAGCTTCGGTTTTTACAAGGTAATGCGGCATTTTTGTGGCCAGCTTTATTTTGTTCCTATACCCTTTTGAAAGCACCTTGCCTAAAAAACTTTCACTCTTGCCCATATGATAGATATATGCCGTATCAAAATAATTGACGCCCTGCTCGATGGCGGATACGATCATGGCTTCCGCGCGCGCTTCATCGATGTTGTTCCTTTTGGTCGGAAAGCGCATGCAGCCGAATCCCAAAATGGATAATTCATCGCCATTTTTATGATTTTTTCTATGATTCATCTTCGATCTCCTTCTGTCTGTTTCTATTGTAAACCCGCTTTGAGAACTTTCAAATAGATTAGCCTCAATTAATTAAAGGCAGATCATCCATAAGACGAAATATGTATAAATGTGCGCGATTTGAAAAATACTAAATACTGAAAAAAGGAAAGGAGAACTCTTATGCCTAATTTAACGCAAGTGGAGCTTCAGAATCTCAGACATTTGATCGGCGCGCATGATACCGCTTATCAAAAAATGAATGCCTATGCTGAGCAGGCCGAAGATTCAAAAGTAAAATCATATTTTAAGAAATCCGCAAAAGACGCACAGCAAACTAAACAGCAGCTGATGTCATTTTTAACCGAGGAGGAATAATCATGGAAGACAAAATGATGGTGAATGACGCATTATCGGCGGTTAAAAGCAGCCTGACCACCTATGCAACGGTCATTTCCGAATGCAGCAATCAGGAACTGCGCACCGCTATCCAGCAGATCAGAGATAAATGCGAAACATCTCAATATGAACTGTATAAGCTGGCTGAGAAAAAAGGCTTTTACAAAGCGGCAGCAAAGGCTGATGAAAGCGAGATCAAAGAGATCAAGTCGCAGTTTCAAAGTAAATAATCCATCAAGCGAGGCTGCAGCAGATCATGCGACAGCCTCCTTTTCATTTCAATTATTAGATTCGACCGGTGCTATGGCAGCAAACCCAACCAAGAATGCAGCAATGATATAACAGGACTGATTTAAGCGGCATCTTTATATGCTGAACATAAACATCAACGTTATACTGAAAAAGCTGTTGAGTACATAAAATTCTTCGGATTATTTCACAAGGGCATACATGCAGGAATCATGATACTGCCCGTTTTTATAAATGCTCTTTTTCATAATTCCTTCCAGTACGAAGCCTGCTTTTTCAAGCGCCCTGCACGAACCTGTGTTATATGCGTACGGCTGCGCGTAAATGCGCACGATGTCATATTTTTCAAAAGCGTATCTGCAGATTTGTTTGATTGCCGCGCTCATGATGCCCTTTCCCCAGTAAGGCTCCGCCAGCCAGTATGCGATCTCGGCGCTTTTGCGGTATACATCGCTTTTCAGATAAAGACCGATGCTTCCGACCGCTTCCCCGTTAACCGTGATCGCGCGGCAGCATTGAAACGTCTCGTTGTTTAAAACGGCCTGCTCAACAAAATTCTGCGCGTCGCTGACTCTGTACGGATACGGAAAAGCGTTTCTTAAATTATCGGTGATTTTCTTATTGTTTGAATACTTAAATACATTAGGGACATCGGATAAGGACCATTTACGCAGCTCAAAATTCATCGGCAGACCTCTTTAGATAGCATATGCATTATTCTTTGACGGAAATACCGGCGTTCCCCTTTTCATTCTCCACGAGATTAAGCTGCAACAGAAGCTTCTCGTGTGAAAGCATCAGGCGGTCGAGTTTTTCATGCAGATCCTCAATAATGATCTCCGCTTTCAGATTAACGCGATAATCATTTTCTGCACGCTGACGGTCTTTTTCTTCCTGCCGGTTTTGGCTCATCATGATCACGGGCGCCTGCAAAGCCGCTACGCAGGATAAAACAAGGTTAAGCAGAATAAACGGATAAGGATCAAAGGCGTTTGCCAGCAGCATTCCGTTGAGCACGATCCAAAGCAGCAAAACGCAAACAAAGGAGATGATAAAACCCCAGCTGCCAGCAACTGCCGCCACTTTGTCTGCAACCCTTTCTCCAAAGCTTAGTTTGGATTTATCGGTATAGATCGGTTTGGATAATTTCCTGTCCAGCAGAAGATGGATGATATCCTCATCCTCCACCATGATATCCTGATCCTCGTTTAAGATCATTTTTACGATCTCGGTTTTGGTAAGTTTTTGGGGCATGATGCACCTCGCACCTTTTTTTCTATATTACTATAAATCGTACATTATAGTATAAATATTTGCTATTTTATTATATAAAATTTGTTTATGCCTTATCTAAATGATCCGAACAGCCTTACACTTGTGCGTTAGCGGCTTTTATGCTATTCTTAAAGAAACGAGAATTCTTGTGGGAGGGATTTATGACTTCCGTACAAAGACGAGATGAAATAGCCGAATTACTCAAAAAAAGCAAATCACCGCTGTCTGCGACCCTGCTGGCCAAAGAGATGAATGTAAGCAGACAGGTAATCGTCGGTGATATAGCCCTGCTTCGCGCTTCGGGCCTTTCGGTGATTGCAACGCCGCGGGGTTATCTGTTTGAAGCGAAAGAAAAGGCAGATGAGGGAATCATTTTTACTATCGCCTGCAACCACAGCGCGGATGCTATGCAAACGGAATTATATACGCTGGTTGATAACGGCGCTGCCGTGCTGGATGTGATCGTGGAACATCCTATTTACGGACAGCTGACCGGCCAGCTAAATATCCGCTCCCGTTTCGATGTGGATGAATTCATCAAAAACTCCGCCGCCAGTAATGCTCCGCCGCTTTCTACGCTCACCGGCGGAGTGCATCTGCACACCATTCAATGCAAGGACGATCAAACCTATCAACGCATTTTACACGAACTTAACAAAGAAGATTTGCTGTTTAAAAACAGTTAGTAGTTGAAATTAGAGGCATCATACTAAATTTACTTGACTATTTTTGCATTTTGCATATAATTAAAGTATATACAGGTGTCTTTACACCAAATAACTGCAGGACGGTATTTATTATGAAAAATAAGGTATATCAAATGACCCTCTCCGCGCTATTGATCGCCATCGGCATATTAATTCCGTTGATTTCCCCCATTAAGATATTACTGGAGCCGGCATCCTTTACGCTGGGCAGTCATATCGCCATCATGATCGCCATGTTTATTTCTCCGGCATCAGCTGCCGCCGTTGCGCTGGGCACCACGCTCGGCTTTTTTTGGGCAGGTTTTCCAATCGTGGTGGTAGCCCGAGCAGCTACGCATATTCTGTTTGCGGTCATGGGTGCTTATATTTTAAAGAAAAATCCATCCATTCTTCAATCCGCAGGAAAAACAATCATTTTTGGGCTCGGTATATCGCTTATTCACGCGCTGGCCGAGGTGCTGGTTGTTATGCCCTTCTATTTCGGCAACAACATGGCCGCGGGTTATTATGCGAAAGGATTTTTGATATCCGTAGTTCTTTTGGTCGGCGTGGGGACCATCGTTCACAGCATGGTCGATTACGGGCTTTCCCTGCTGATATGGAAACCGCTCAGCAAAACCATGCGGCATACGGCCAGAAGAGACGATCCGGATGTTTCCCATTCTTAAGCTCTGATATTAAAAGGAAGTGCCTGCATAGGCACTTTTTCATTTGCCATTTATACCTGAATTTATGATACGCAAGACCAGCGATTATAAAAGTACGCAGAATGATTTGCCGATCAACCATAATTATTGGTTTGTATAAATGTTTTTATTAATTTTTCCCACCGCTATTTATTTATGATATAATGTGCACTAAATAGCTTTATTGTGAGGAGATTTATGCAAAAGTTATATGAAAAGGACAGATCGAACTTACTTGATTACATAATGGATGAGCCCGAATTCAATTTATTTATCATCGGAGATATCGAAAATTTCGGTGTGGATTCTGAAAATGTGGAAATATTCGCAAATAAAATAAACGGTGCCTATGACAGTATTATTCTGCGTTACCGCGAAACCTATATCGTCTACAGCAAAACGGAAGAGTATGATACAAAAGCGGTTGCCGATTTTTTAACGGATCGCAAGGCCGGCATGATCAGCGGAAAGGGCAGCATCGTCGAAAAGCTGAGCCCTTTTATGCCGGACAGAAAAATCAAACGGACCTATCTTTCAAAACTTACAAAAACGGTCAGCAATAACGCAAAGACACCGCTGAATATACGCGCGCTTACGCCGCAGGATGCCAAAGCGTTGGTGGTATTATACACGCAGATCGATGAATTTAAAGAGGACTACATCAATAACATGGAAAAGCAGATCGATAACATCAAAGTCAATTTAGAATCCGGCCATGGCATAGGCGCCTTCGACGGCGAAAATTTGGCGTCGGTTGCTGTAACCTCTGCCGAAAATACGAAGTCCGCCATGATCATCGGCGTAGCCACTTCACCTAACTATCGCAAAAAAGGTTTGGCAAGCCTGCTTGTATCTTCACTATGCAGCATGTGTCTCGATAAAGGCATGGATTTTATTTGTCTGTTTTACAACAATCCGCAAGCCGGAAGCATATACCGAAGGATCGGATTTGTGGAAATAGGTGATTATCTGATCCTTAAATAATGTTCTTAACCGTAAAATAAAGAAATGAGCAGTTGTACATAATATCCCCGGACATAAAAATACAATCCGGGGTTATTTTATATCAATTTATCAAACTTGAAAATAGAGTTGCGAAAAGAGAAATAGCTTATCTATTTTTAATATTTTTGGTATAATGGATAAAAGTAAAAAGAAAGGATATCCGTATGAATCGTTTAATCCCGCTGAAGATTGACTTCGACATGGGTAGGCCCGATGCATTTTATCCGGTCTTGCTGATGGATGAACAAGAAATGATTTTGATCGACTGCTGTTTTCCAGGATTTTTGCCTTTGATCAAACAGGCTGCCTGCAAAGAAGGCGCCGATCTCGACAAGCTTACGAAGATCATCCTTACGCATTCGGATCATGACCATATCGGAGCGCTTGCCGAATTAAAGGAAGCATATCCGCACGTGCAGATATGCGCTTCAGCCGAACAAGCACCGTACATAAGCGGGCAAAAAACATCGATCCGAAAAGAAATGTTTGATAAAAACAAGCATTTGCTTGCTGAGGATGAAAGAGCCGAAGAAGAAGACCGATTGGAAATGATGAGCAAAATCAAAAAAGCCTTTGTAGATGTGATTTTAAAACCAAATGAAATTATCAATTGCTGCGGCGGCGTTGAGATCGTACCCACGCCCGGCCACATGCCCGGTCATCTATCGATATACGCCGAAGAATTCAAAACTTTGATCACGGGCGATGCGCTCATAGCGGATAACGGAACACTCTGCCCGCCGAATAATAAGTTTACCATCGATATGGACACGGCTCTGAAATCAGCCGAAAATCTGTTGAACTACGATATCGCAACGATCGTCTGCTATCACGGCGGCTTGGTGCAGGGCGATATCAAAGCTAAACTGAAACAAATTCTAGCGATCTGAAATTTGGGTAGTGATGGGCGGCAGCCTATAGGAAAATGATCATGAAAAATTATGCGGTTTTAAATATCCACGTAACCATCAATGAACGGATGTATACGATGCATCCTTTTTTGCTGCGGGATAAAAACGAACTGATTTTGATCGACTGCGGATACCCGACCATGCTTAATCAGATACGCGCGGAAGCGTCTGCAAACGGTTTTGATCTGAATGCATTGACCCGAGTCATTCTCACTCATCAGGATTTTGACCATTCAGGCGGCCTGTCAGAAATCAAAGCGGCTTATCCAACTATCAAAATTATGGCTTCAGAAAAACAGTCCTTATATATCAGCGGAAGAGAGGAATCGCCCCGATCGGTAAACATCCGCACGATGTCGTTGACTCCCGCGCAAATGGCAAGAATGCGAAATACCCGCGCGATGTTCGGCGAGCCGAAATTCACCGAGGTGGATGCGGTGATCAAAGACTACGAAGTGCTGCCTTTTTGCGGCGGCATTGAAGCTATACCCACTCCCGAACATATCACAGGCCATATTTCTTTTTACCTAAAAGAAATAAAAACATTGATATCGGGCGACGCTTTGATTCTCAGAAAAACGGGCTTATGCCTTCCCAACAACAACATGGCACAAGATGAAGCATCCACAGCCGCAACGTTAGAAAAACTGATGGAGTATGATATCGAAAAAATCATATGCTATCATGGAGGAGTCTATGAAGGGGATGTGAAATCCGCCCTTCAAAATATTCTTCGAAGCTTATCCGCAACCGGACAAAACCCTAAGTTATTTTGAAAGAAGAATTCAATGCATACAAATACAGACTCAAAAACACCCTTATGGACCAAAAACTTTGTAACAATCATTATCGTCAATTTAGTGATTTTTTTCGGTTATCAAATGCTGATGCCGACTTTGCCTAAATACATTCAAAGCCTTGGGATCGACAATTCTCATATCGGTCTTATTTCGGGCATTATAACTGTATCTACTTTGCTTATACGACCCTTTGCGGGGCAGATTCTTGATAGGATCGGAAGAAAACAGGTGCTGTGGGGCGGCTTTATCATTTATATGTTTATGGTCACCTCCTACAGCTGGATATCCACGGTGGGCATGCTGCTGCTCGTCCGTTTTCTTCACGGCTTCGGCTGGGGCGCAACCACAACGGCATCCAACACCATCGCCTCCGATGTCATCCCAAAAAAGCGGTTCGGAGAAGGCATGGGTTACTTCAGCCTTGCAAGCAGCATCGCCATGGCCACGGCGCCGGCAATCGGGCTGTCGCTGCTGCTTCGCTACGACTTCCGATTTATCACCTATTTTTCCTCCGCCCTTGCATTGGTAGCGCTGTTGATTTCCTTTACCGTAAAGTATCAGGAGGTTCCCAAAATCCCGCAGGACGCTAAAGTCAAGCGTGCGATCTATGATCTATCGGCATTTAAGCCGGCGCTGATCACTTTTTTTGTGACCGTAACTTATGGCAGCATCACGAGTTTTC
Source organism: Eubacteriaceae bacterium (assembly GCA_036833715.1). GTDB lineage: Bacteria > Bacillota > Clostridia > Eubacteriales > Anaerofustaceae > JBGMEA01. The sequence goes on from DAITPG010000013.1 coordinate 8,713, forward strand.
TCTCCTTATACGCATCGGAAAGGGGCATTGAAAACATCGGTATCTATTTTACGGTTTATGCGGCGTTTCTGCTATTGTCCAGACCGTTTTTTGGAAGGATCGTGGACAGACGGGGCTTCGGCTACGCCATCATCCCGGGGCTCATCTGTCTTTTGATATCCATGATTTTATTGTCTTTTTCGATGAGCCTTCCGTTATTTCTGCTGGCCGGGGTGTTTTACGGCATTGGATTTGGCGCAACGCAGTCAAGTCTGCAGACGATGGCGCTGGTCAGCGTGCCGCGCGAACGTTTCGGTGCCGCCACGGCAACCTTCTTTACGGGCTTTGACAGCGGCATCGGCATCGGTACGGTGATTGCGGGACTAATTTCTACAGCGGTCGGTTACGCGCACATGTACTTGATCTTGTCCGCTTCGATCCTTATTGCTTTTGTATTGTATTTTGTAATAGGCAAAAAACCGAAGGCGGATGATTTGCCTACAATAGCGGACGGAAACCCTACAACGGAAATTAAAAATACGCCGGAAAATTAAGCCGACGTAACCTTGAAAAAATTATATTTCGGCAGAATTTGCCGAAGGAGGGTGCGATGAATATACAGGTAATCTATGCAACCAAAACCAATCATTCCAAAAAACTTGCCGAAGCGATTGCCTCGGAGCTTAAGGTGGAAGCGGTCAATATTGCGCAGGCGCAGCCCGACAGCGCCGATCTTTTATTTATCGTCGGCGGCATTTACGGCGGAGAAAGCGCTCCCGCGCTGCTTGAGTATGTCAAACAGCTGGAATTTGCAAAGATCAAAAAAGTTGCGCTGGTGACCGGCTGCGCTTCGGGAACGCAAAAGCAATTATCCGTTCGCAAAATACTCAAAGAAAAAGGCATTAAAGTCGTCGACGAATTTGTATGCAAGTGCGGTTTTTTATTTGTAGCGGCCAAGCATCCTGACAAAGCGGATTTGATGGATGCTGCAGCATTCGCCCGTAAGTTAGCGGACGAAGCCTAAGCCGTGTTGGAAAGAACGAGTAGAATCAACTCGCAGGATAACGGGTAGAAAACTTGGTATCAAAAAGAAAAAAGGGCAGCCCAACTCTGTGGTCTGCCCTTTTGTTATGAATTACGACAATCGGCTTTTGAAATCTTCATAGCCGAATTTTTTTATGATCTTAATGCCGTCCTCGTCGTTATACGCTGCGATTGCGGGAAGATTGATTCCGTTAAACGTGTTGTTTTTGACCATCGAATAATGCGCCATATCGCAAAAAACCAGTTTGTCTCCCACATTCAACGGTTGTTGAAAAGAGTAGTCGCCGATGATATCTCCGGCAAGGCAGGTCGGCCCGCCTAAACGGTAGGTATGGGCGTATTGATTCGGCAATCCGGCTCCAATGATATTCGGCCGGTACGGCATGGCTGTCACATCCGGCATGTGGCATTCGGCCGATGTATCGGTGATGGCAATTGACATGCCGTTTTCCACGATGTCCAGCACGGTCGTCACCAAATATCCCGTATTAAGCGCCACCGCTTCGCCGGGTTCCAAATAAACCTCGACGTTGTATTTGCTTTTGATATATAAAATGGAGCGGATCAGGCTTTCGATATCGTAATCTTCGCGGGTGATATGATGCCCGCCGCCGAAATTGATCCATTTTAGACCGCTGAAATACTTGCCGAATTTTTCTTCGACGATTTTGATCGTGCGTTCCAGCGTATCGGAATTCTGTTCGCACATGGTATGAAAATGCAGGCCGTCGATGCCTTCCAACTCATCGGCTTTGAAATTATCGAGTGTTACGCCGAGCCGAGAATGAGGATAGCAGGGGTCGTACAGCGGCGTTTCGATCTCGGAATATTCGGGATTGATCCTGATGCCGCATTCAATTTTTTTCGGCTGACCCTTGACCTTATCTTTATATTTCGCCCACTGGTGAAAAGAATTAAATACAATATGGTCGCAATAGCGCACGATATCGTCAAATTCATCTTCGCGGTAAGCGGGCGCAAAGATATGCACTTCATTGCCCATTTCTTCATAACCAAGGCGAGCCTCGTGAAGCGAACTTGCCGTCGTGCCTTTCAGATAATCGCGAATGACCGGAAACACCGAGAACATCGAAAAGGCTTTGAGTGCCAGAAGTATTTTTGCGCCGGTTCGATCCTGCACGGTTTTTAATAGCTCGGCGTTTTTAATCAGCAGCCGCTCATCGACGATATAACATGGCGTGGGCAGCGCGTTAAAATCGATCGGCTTCATCAGTCTACCAGTTCCGGGGAAAATTCTTCGTGCCACGGAAGACCGTATCGGCTGAGCGCATCCATAAATGGATCGGGATCGAATTCTTCCATGTTGTGAACGCCGGACTTCTTCCATTTGCCCGTCATAACCATCATCGCGCCGATCATGGCCGGTACGCCGGTGGTGTAGGAAATCGCCTGCGAACCGACTTCTTTATAGCATTGCTCGTGGTCGCATACGTTATAGACATAATAAGTTTTCGGCTTGCCGTCTTTGATCCCTTGAAATATGCAGCCGATGTTGGTTTTGCCCTTGGTTCGCGCTCCCAGGGAAGCAGGGTCGGGCAATACAGCCTTTAAAAATTGCAGCGGTATGATCTGGTGCCCCTCAAAATCGATGGGCTCAATGGAAGTCATACCCACATTTTCGAGTACGCGCAGATGTGTAAGGTATTTTTCGGAAAATGTCATCCAAAAGCGGATCTTCTTGATGCCATTGATATTCAGCGCCAGGGATTCCATTTCCTCATGATGCAAAAGATAGATATCTTTGGGGCCAATCTGCGGAAAGTCATACACGCGTTTGATTTCGAGCGGATCGGTTTCGATGAATTCGCCGTTTTCGAAATAGCTGCCATTGGCGGTGATCTCACGGATATTAATTTCGGGATTGAAATTCGTCGCAAACGGATAACCGTGATCACCGGCGTTGGCGTCAAGGATATCGATGGAATGAATTTCGTCAAAATAATGTTTTTGCGCGTAAGCGCAGAACACATTGGTCACGCCGGGGTCAAAACCGCTGCCGAGCAGGGCTGTGATACCCGCCTTTTCGAACCTTTCCCGGTAATCCCACTGCCATTTATATTCAAACTTCGCCACATCGGGCGGTTCATAATTGGCGGTATCGACGTAATCGACACCCGTCGCAAGGCAGGCGTCCATGATGGTAAGGTCCTGATAAGGCAAAGCCACATTAATTACGATGTCAGGGCGGAACTTTTCGATGAGTGCGATCACTTCATCGGTATGGTCGGCATCCACCTGCGCCACCTGAATTTGGGTGCGTCCGCCGTCCAATTTATTTTTTAACGCTTCACATTTGGCAAGCGTTCTGCTTGCGATACATATTTCTTCAAAGATGTCGGGATTCTGGCAACATTTGTGAACCACAACGCTTGCGACACCGCCCGCGCCGATGATCAGAGCTTTTCCCATGCATGTCCTCCGTTTTTTTATTATTATCTGCAAAAATTATACAGAAAATAGCAGAAAGAATCAATGATTCTCTTTCATGTTCCATTACCTTGTGAAACTTCTTGACATATTATTTGATCGTAACTTATACTTAAATAAACAATATCAGGAGAAAATGGCTATGAATAAAGCTATAAGGCAATGGGCATTTAAAAAACACCTTTTCAAACTTATTATATCTGTATTGATAGCTGTTTTAATTATATTTGGCTTCGGCAAAAATTTTAGAAATATTCTTGTCGGGCCCAAATTATTATTTGGTATAGAGCCTGAAAACATGAAAAATCAATATGTCTACATCGACAATGTTTATATCTTCGACTATTTCGGTGATTTAGTCAATGAATCCGATAACGTTGTTACCAGCCATTTTTATATAATTCCTTACGGTGACTCAAATCTTTTAATGGGACTGGAATTAGACAGCGATTATTTTGAAAAAGCCGAAATTTTAATGAATGAAATTTACGCGTACATGAATTATGAAACCGATCAAATAACGTCTTCCTTTGCCATTAAAGGAAAGCTTATGCCGATAGAGGGAAAGTTAAAAGAATATTTTTATTCTTGGATCATCGAGACCAATTATTACGGAACTTCTGATATGAAAGAAATAGAGAAGTACGCTATTCCGTATATGGTAAAGGCTGATACCATTGAAGGAGTTGATAACAGAGGTGTTTTAATAAGTTTCATTGCTTTGATGGGGCTTTTCATATTCATTGCTTATAATATTTTTGATATTTATTATTATTCCAATGTGAAATTTATCAAACAAATAAAAAAATATGAAACATCGCATGATGTTACATACGATTCGGCTGTAGCTGAGTTTGAAGCGACAAGCAAATTTGATAATCTTTATATCAGTGATCGCTTTATCTATATTCTTGAAGGTAAAGAAGCAAAATTATATTTAAAAAAAGACATTATCTGGGCGTATATAGCACAAAGTGTTTATCATCCGACTAACCGTAATTTGAATTTTATCTTTTTAGTGTTTGTATTTAGTAGTAGGGAAAAACAAATTATAAAAATCACAAAACAAGAATCAATCGAAATGATCTTTGAGCTTCTGAAACAGCACAACCCATCAATTATCTTCGGTTATTCCGAAGTACTACAAGAACTTTTCGAAGAAGACCTTGACAAATTTTTGATGGAAAGCATTAACGAATGATTCTTTTCGTGAACAAATATTCAAAAACGCTGCTCTGAAAATAATCAGAGCAGCGTTTTATTATATATTCTCCCGTATAACCTTCCCCATCTCCTCCGTTCCCACAAGTTTGGTACCTTCCCCGCTTCCGTTAATATCAGCCGTGCGGTACCCATCGTTGAGGGCTTTGACAACGGCAGCTTCGATCGCTTTAGCTTCAGTCTCAAGTCCAAATGAGTAGCGCAGCATCATGGCGGTGGAAAGGATGGTCGCTATGGGATTGGCTTTACCCTGCCCTGCAATATCGGGCGCGGAACCGTGTATAGGCTCATAAAGGCCGAGGGAGGTGTCTCCGAGAGACGCCGACGGCAGCATGCCGATGGATCCCGTGATCATGCTGGCTTCATCCGACAAGATATCGCCGAACATATTGCTGGTGACAGCCACATCAAATTGGCGCGGATTGCGCACCAGCTGCATGGCTGCATTGTCGACGAGCATGTCCGAAATTTCGACATCGGGATATTCTTTCGCCAGTTCGTGCATCACTTCTCGCCACAAGCGCGAGCTTTCCAAAACATTGGCTTTGTCGATGCTGATGAGTTTTTTGCCCCTTTTTTGAGCGGCTTCAAACGCGACGCGTCCGATGCGTTTGATTTCGGCGACGCTGTAAGCTTCGGTGTCGTAGGCTTCGGTTCCGTTTACCGTTTTCCTTCTTCCCCGCTCACCGAAATAGATGCCGCCTGTAAGCTCTCGCACAAATACGATATCCAATCCGTCGCCGACGATTTCCGGCTTTAAGGGACATGCGTCTGCAAGCGCGCTGTACAGCAGTGCCGGACGGATGTTGGCATAAAGCCCCAGCGCGGAACGGATACCCAGCAGGCCCGCTTCGGGGCGCAGATGACCGGGAAGGGTATCCCATTTTGGTCCTCCGACGGCGCCCAGCAGAACGCTGTCGCTTTTTTTGCAAATTTCGACGGTTTCCTCGGGAAGAGGCACACCGGTCGCATCGATGGCGCAGCCTCCCATTAAAACTTCCGTAAAGGTAAATGTATGCGAAAATTTCTTTCCGAGCGTGTATAGCGCCTTGATGGCTTCATCGACGATCTCGGGACCTATGCCGTCGCCTTTGATCACTGCTATCTTAAAATCCATAGTGCCGTCCTTAAAACTTATTGTTTTTTACTGCATTCACCAAGCCGTTTTGATTGATGATGTTTTGCACAAAATCAGGAAACGGCATGGATTGATAGGTTTCATTTTTCGTAAGGTTTACAATAATGCCCGTTTCGAAATCGATTTCCACTTCATCGCCTTTTTGAATCTTCCGCGAAGCTTCTTCGCATTCAAGGATCGCCAGACCGATGTTGATGGCATTGCGGTAGAAAATGCGCGCGAAGGTGGAAGCGATCACGCAGGCTATGCCCGCTTCTTTTATAGCGATGGGGGCATGCTCTCTGGAAGAACCGCAGCCGAAATTTTTTCCCCCTACCATGATATCGCCCTTTTTGACTTCGCCGATAAAGCTTCGGTCGATGTCTTCCATGCAATGCGAGGCGAGCTCTTTGGGGTCGGAGGTGTTCAGATATCTTGCCGGAATAATTACATCCGTATCGATGTTATCGCCGTATTGAAATACTTTTCCTTTTGCTTTCATGTTCCGCCTCCTTATAGCTGATCGGGCCCGGCGATTTTGCCGAGCACCGCCGATGCGGCCGCGACTGCCGGATTCGATAAATAAACTTCGGATTCGGTGTGACCCATCCTGCCGACAAAATTTCGGTTGGTGGTCGCCACAGCGCGTTCGCCCTTGGCCAAAATGCCCATGTGCCCGCCCAGACATGGCCCGCATGTCGGGGTGGATACTGCGCAGCCCGCTTCAATAAAGATTTTCAGAAGTCCTTCTTCCATGGCATCCATGTAGATTTTTTGGGTGGCGGGTATCACGATGCAGCGCACGCCCTTGGCTACTTTTCGTCCTTTTAGGATAGAAGCCGCGGTGCGGAGGTCTTCGATGCGTCCGTTGGTGCAGGAGCCGATAACGACCTGATCGATGCTGATATCCTCAAAATTACCGATCTCTTTGATGTTTTCGGGCAGATGCGGGAAAGCGACGGTCGGTTTAAGAGCGGATAGATCGATCGTATACACTTCATCGTAGACAGCGTCCGCGTCCGCTTCGTAAACCTTAAATTCACGAGAGGATCGTTCTTTCGCAAAAGCGATAGTTTTTTCGTCAACCGGAAATATCCCGTTTTTAGCGCCCGCCTCAATAGCCATATTCGCCATGCAAAGGCGGTCTTCCATCGTAAGATTCGCTATCCCGTCGCCGACAAATTCCATGGATTTATAAAGCGCTCCGTCTACTCCGATGAGTCCGATGATATACAAAATCACATCCTTGCCGGAAACCCATTGGGACGGTTTGCCCGTAAGAACAAATTTGATGGCGGAAGGTACTTTAAACCAGCAGACTCCGCGTGCCATGCCGATGGCCATATCCGTGCTGCCAACGCCGGTCGAAAACGCGCCGAGCGCGCCGTACGTGCAGGTGTGGGAATCCGCGCCGATGATCAAATCACCCGGCAACACAAGCCCTTTTTCGGGAAGCAGCGCATGCTCCACACCCATATCGCCCACATCAAAGAAATTAACGATATCGTGCTTGAATGCGAATGCCCGGATGAATTTAGACTGTTCGGCTGCCTTGATATCTTTATTGGGCGTAAAATGATCCATGACCAGCGCGATCTTCGTTCGGTCAAAGACATGCTCTATGCCCGTTTTCTCAAATTCCGTAATGGCAACGGGAGAGGTGATGTCGTTGCCGAGCACCATATCCAGTTTTGCCTGTATCAGCTGTCCGGGCTCTACGCTGTCAAGTCCCGCATGATCGGCAAGTATTTTTTGAGTCATTGTCATTGCCATATCTGATCACTCCTTACTTTCTTCATGTATTTTGGTGAGTTTATATTCAATGGAATCCACCAGCGCAACCCAGGAAGCCTCGATTATGTCGCTTGATACGCCCACGGTCGTCCAAACATCCTCGCCGTCGCTCGATTCGATCAAAACGCGCACGGTAGCCGCCGTGGCGTCCTTGCCTTCCAGTACACGGACTTTGTAATCGGTAAGATGCGCGGTTGAAAGCGACGGATAAAACACTACCAGCGCTTTTCGCAGCGCGCAGTCCAGAGCATGCACGGGGCCGTTTCCCTGTGCAGCGGTAAGCTCTTCCTTGCCGTCCACAAAAATTTTGATGACGGCGGTTGCGCTTTCCATATTGTTGAGGGCCGGCTGTTCGCCCGTGATCTTATATTGTTCCAATTCAAAAAACGGTTTATACAAGCCTAGTTCCTTGCGGATGATGAGTTCAAAGCTCGATTGCGCCGCTTCAAACTGATAACCCTTGTGTTCCATGGCCTTCAGTTTTTCCATAATGGCTTTTGTTTGCGGAGAATCTTTGGTAAGCGTCGGATCGATCTTGTTGATAATGCTCATTAATGTGGTTCTGCCGCTTACTTCCGACATCAAAAACCGCCGTTCGTTCCCGACGGTTTCGGGATCGATATGTTCAAAGGATGCCGAAACCTTGTTTACTCCGTCGATATGCATACCGCCTTTGTGGGCGAAAGCGCTCATGCCCACATACGGTTCACCGGAGGGAAGATTAATGTTGGCGATCTCCGCGATCTGTCTTGCGATGGGTGTAAGCAAGCTTAGTCTGTCTTCCGGAATACACAAGTAATCACCTTTCAACTGAAGATTGGGGATAATGGTGCTCAAATTGGCGTTGCCGCAGCGTTCCCCAAAACCGATATAAGTCCCCTGTACCTGAAGCGCGCCCGCATCCACAGAAAACATCGAATTAGCCACCGCAAGCCCCGTATCATTATGGCAATGTATACCGATCTTAATGCCGAAATCTTCTGCGGCCCGTGTGGTTAGCTCTGCGATCAGCGCGGGATGCGCCCCTCCGTTGGTGTCGCACAGGCAAAGGCAGTCCGCGCCGCCCTCGGCAGCCGCTTTCAGCGTTTCAAAAGCATAGGCCGGATTAGCCTTATAACCGTCAAAAAAATGCTCCGCGTCATAAATAAGTTCTTTGCCCTTTTGCTTAAAAAAGCGGACGGTTTCGGTGATCATTTTTAAATTTTCTTCCAACGTTGTATTGAGTATATGCGTGACATGCATATCCCATGACTTTCCGAAAATAGTTACAACGGGCGTATCTGCTTTTAACAAAGACACCACATTGGCATCGGCTTCGACTTCAATATCACGCCTTCTTGTGCTTCCGAAAGCGCAAAGCTTTGCCGATTGCAGACGAATATGCTTGACTCTTTCGAAAAATTCCAGATCCTTGGGATTGGAGCCAGGATTTCCAGCTTCGATGTAGGCAATGCCCAATGAATCGAGTGCTTTTACAATGCTCAATTTATCCTCAACGGAAAATGCAATGCCTTCGCCCTGCGCTCCGTCCCGCAGCGTAGAATCAAATATTTCGATTTGACGTTTCATTGCAGCCTCCTTAATAATGGTTTGCGAGAATTTTATTGATGCCGTTGAGATAAGCAAGTATGCTCGATTCGATGATATCTGTGGAAAGCCCTCTTCCTGTGATCACATCGTCGCCGTGCTTAATCTTTACGATCACTTCGCCGATGGCATCTTCTCCTCCGGAAACTGCCTGAATGGAATATTGTTCCAAACCGTATTCCCTTCCCACAATCTTTTCAATTGCTTTATAGGACGCTTCAATGGGACCGTCTCCCGTTGCTGCTTCCTCGCTGATACCCTTGTTATGGACCAGTTTAACGGTTGCCGTCGCCGGGATTGAATTGCCGCAGTTGACGACAAAGCGTTCCAGTTTATAACTTTCTTCAGCAACGGCTGCCTTGGCCGAAACAATGGCATCGATATCGGAATCATAAACAACTTTTTTCTTATCAGCAAAAATCTTAAATCGGTTAAAGGCCTCGGCGAGATCTTCTTTGGAAAGGACATAACCAAGATATTTCAGCCGTTCTTCAAAGGCATGGCTGCCGGAATGCTTGCCCAGCACCATTTGATTTTGCGGCAGTCCGATGGATTCCGGCGTCATAATCTCATAGGTAGAACGGTTCGCCATGATCCCATGCTGATGGATACCCGCTTCGTGCGCAAAAGCATTGGCGCCCACGATGGCTTTGTTGCGGGAGATCGGCATTCCGATCACGGTTGATAGCAGCTTGCTCGTACGGTAGATCTGTTTGGTATCAATACAGCATTCCGCATCGTAAAGATCTTTTCGGGTCTGCAATGCCATCACAATTTCTTCCAGCGCGGCGTTGCCCGCACGTTCTCCGATGCCGTTGATCGTACATTCGGCCTGCGATGCGCCCGCTCGGATTGCGGAAAGCGAATTGGCAACAGCCATACCCAAGTCATTGTGGCAATGAACGGCGATCTGCACTTTTTCGATACCGGCCGTATTGTTTTTGATATAAGTGATGAGTTCAAACATTTCTTCGGGCGTCGTATAGCCAACGGTATCCGGGACGTTAAGCACGGTCGCTCCGGACTTGATGACCGCTTCAAATACCTGCGACAGAAATGCCGGATCGCTTCTTGTGGCATCCTCTGCGGAAAATTCCACATCCGAGCAATATTTTTTTGCGTAAGCCACCATAGATGCCGCTTTTTCCAATACCTGAGCGGGACTCATTTTTAATTTATATTCCATGTGGATCGGCGAAGTGGCCAAAAAGGTATGGATGCGAGGCGCAACGGCGCCCTTTACGGCTTCATAAGCCGCATCGATATCTTTTTCCACCGCACGTGCAAGCGATGCCACCGTGCAATCTTTTACGGCGGCTGCAACTGCCTGTACGGCCGCAAAATCTCCGGGGGATGCAATGGCAAAACCCGCCTCCATGACATCGATTTTGAGTTTTTCGAGCTGCTTAGCCACCTCTATTTTTTCGTTTATATTCATGCTGCAGCCCGGAGATTGTTCTCC
>DAITPG010000014.1:0-19110 GCA_036833715.1 Eubacteriaceae bacterium
GGCCATATCGGAATCCGTAGCGGTTTCCTTTGAACTGCCTTTATCATATTCATACGTTTTTCCGTCCGATATGTCGCAGATTTTGTTAAAGCCGATTCCGGCGTTTGCAGAAATCTGAAGAGCAACCGCTTTGTTGCCGAATAATTCCTGAACGGAAGCAAGTGCTTTTTCAAAATCAACATTTTCACGATCCAATTTATTTACAACGACAATGGAAGGTATATTTGCCTGCTGAACCATTTCCCATGCTTTTTCGGTTCCGACTTCGACACCGCTCATGGCATCGATTACAATAACAGCACAGTCTGCAACGCGCAGCGCTTCCACCTGTTCACCTACGAAATCGAAATATCCCGGCGTATCCAAAACATTGATCTTGACATTTTTATATTCAAGAGGAATGAGCGAAGCGGAAATCGAAATGGATCGTGCATGTTCTTCGGGATCAAAATCCGAAATCGTCGAATGGTCTTCAATTTTTCCCATACGATCGATTAACTTTGTTTTCAATGCCATAGCTTCAGCCAAAATCGTCTTTCCGCTTCCGCCATGGCCAAATAAAGCGACATTTCTTAGATCCTTGGATTCGTAATTTTTCATAAATACCTCCCATTTACGGCTTGCCGTTATATAATTTAAGAAATATAAAATAAATATGTATTATATTACATATTACATATCGAATTAATTACGATAAATTCAAAATATTATGTAAAACTTTAGCTAAGCGTTTAGGAAGGTATTCCTAACGCTTAGCAGCTGTTTTTAACAATTTTTTCATTCTACGCTTGTCCACAATGCCTTTAATAAACCGTATGCCGGTAAAAACGATCCCTGCTATATCAATTGCCTTTTTGAAATTTACCGCCTGATCGGGTAACTGATCAGCCTTAATGAATCCGGCAATCTTATCTGCTTTGTTTACTGCATTTCCCACTTTACTTACGATATCTTTTGTGTCGGTGGTTATACTGTCTACGTTTCTTACGATCGAAGTAATGGAAGATGAATTTTCTGTGACGATTTTGTCTAATTTGTCAAGCGTGGAAGATAATTTCTTAACTGTTATCAATAGATAGATAGTTAAAATCACAAAAGCAATAGCAACAATTATTAAGATTATTTCCCACAACTGCATGTTACATATCCGCCTTTTCGCTATTCGCCGATGTCGTTTGTGTCATTCGTGGGGAATGTATACACATCGTCTTTTAAATTATCTTTGATTTCTTGGAGTTGCTCTTTCGCATAGTCGGCATATTCAGCTGCTTTTTTCCCGATCTCTTGACTGATATCCGAAACTTTGTCCGATGCGAAATCAACGAGATTCGTTAATTCTTCTTTTGCAAGCTTTGCTTTTTCGCTCAAAATTTCACAAACTTCATCTTTATTGTCATAGATGATCTTTGCCGCAACGCCTGCCAAAGCTCCCATAATAAAACCGAATACAAATTTACCTCTTGCCATAATAAGACCTCCTTTGAAATTATCAACATATCATATTGAATGAATTATACCACGAAACAAATTCATTCTCAATTCATTTATGTGATTTTATTTATTTCTCTTCATTTGGCGTATCGTTCGTATTATCTGCAATTTCATCTTCAATATTCATATCAGGCGTTTGATTCTCGGGATTTTCCGTTAACTTGCCTGTTTCAAACAATGATTTAAACTCTTCGCCGCTTAAGGTTTCCTTTTCAAGCAGATACTTTACCACAAGTTCTACTTTTTCTTTATTTTCGGTAAGGATTTCTTTTGCCTTGTTATGCGCGTTATCGATAATACTTTTTACTTCCCTGTCGATGGTAGCCGAAATTTCCTCACTGAAGTTTTTGGAACGTAGCAAATCTCTGCCGATAAATACGTCATCTTCACCGCTTCCGAAGTTGATGGGTCCGAGCACATCACTCATGCCAAGCTCGGTGATCATTACACGCGCGATTCGCGATGCTTGTTTGATGTCACTGTAAGCCCCCGTACTGATATCGGATAAAAACAGCTCCTCGGCCGCTCTACCGCCGAAATAAATGGCTATATTGTTAAGCAGTTTGCTTTTTAAAGTATACTCATTGTCTTTTTCGGGAAGCTGCAGCGTATAGCCGCCCGCGCGTCCGCGCGGTATAATGGAAATTTCATGGACAGGATCCGTTGAAGGAAGCACCTGAGCAACTATGGCATGCCCGGTTTCATGATAAGCCGTTGAACGTTTGTCTTCCTCGGATACCAGTTTGCTCTTTTTGGCTGGGCCGATTGCCACGCGTTTAATCGCTTCTTCAATTTCAGCCATGGAGATTTCTTTTTTCTTTTCGCGAGCCGCAAGCAGGGAAGCTTCGTTCATGATGTTTTCAAGGTCGGCGCCGGTAAATCCGGCCGTACCCTGTGCGATGGTTTTCAATTTGACTTTGGTGTCGATAGGTTTGTTTTTTGCATGTATCTGTAAAATTTCTTCTCTGCCCTTGACATCAGGCAAACCGACTCGGATCTGTCTGTCAAAACGACCCGGTCTTAAAAGAGCGGGATCCAGTATATCTGCGCGGTTGGTGGCCGCGATAATAATGATCCCCTGATGATCGGTAAAGCCGTCCATTTCAACCAACAGCTGATTAAGGGTTTGTTCGCGTTCATCGTTTCCGCCGCCGAGTCCGGCTCCTCTGTGTCTGCCGACTGCATCGATTTCATCGATAAAAACAATACACGGAGCATTCTTCTTAGCGTTTTCAAACAAATCTCTGACTCTGGAAGCTCCGACACCGACAAACATTTCGACAAAGTCGGAGCCGCTGATCGTAAAGAAAGGTACGCCGGCTTCTCCCGCAGTTGCGCGTGCGAGCAAAGTTTTACCTGTTCCCGGAGGACCTACTAAAAGGATGCCCTTGGGGATTCTCGCGCCCAGTTTCATATATCTGTCCGGGTATTTCAGGAAATCAACTACTTCAGCCAATTCCTCTTTTTCCTCATCGGCGCCGGCCACATTTTTAAACGTAACTTCTTTATCGCTTCTCATATAAAGACGGGCTTTGCTTTTGCCAAAGTTCATAACTTTGCCTCCGCCTCCCCCACCCTGTTGGCTCATGAAGAAAAACAGCACAAATCCAATGACAGCAAACGTCATCACCGTCATCAATATGCTTGACCAGCCTTCATCGGATAAAATGGCGTATTTCACGTCTATGGAATTGGGGTGCTCATCCAGATAACTTTTAATTAATGTATTTAAATCGTCCGCCGGAGCGTACGTTTTTACGGTTTCGATGCCGTCAGCAGTTTTTTCAATCAGCTCGGCCTCCACATACGCCGTGGAATTTTTACCCATGTCGATTTCGATCGATTTAATATCCCCACCCTGGATATATCCCACAAGCTCGCTGTAGCTGACGCTTTTATCTTTCGTTGACCAAATAAAGCCGCTCTGCGTGGCGGTTGTTGTAAATAAAATGGCCCCTAAGATGATAATCGCATAAAATATAAGATTTGCAAATCCTCTTTTTTTCAAAATCTGTCTCCTAAATAAAACTCTCGAATAACATTTTACTACTTTTTTACAGTTTTAAAAACAAGTAAGCGTTATTTATCTTCGTTTTGATATATTTCTTCTTTTAATACGCCTATATAAGGCAGGTTTCTGTAAAAACCGTTATAGTCCAAGCCGTAGCCTACGACAAATTCGTCCTTAACGGTAAAACCGATATAGTCCACACTGACACGCAGCTGACTGTCGGGATCGTCTTTTTCCTTGATTAACAGGGAACAAACTTTAATGCTGTTTGGAATTCTTTCCTCAAGCGTTCTGATCAAATAATCCAATGTCAGCCCCGTATCAAGAATGTCTTCCACAATGATCATATCTCTGCCGGTGATCGTGATGTCCAAGTCCTTAATGATTTTCACGACGCCGCTCGATACCATTTCGCTTCCGTAGCTCGAAACGGACATAAAGTCGATTTCAAGCGGTATATCCATTTTTTTGATCAAATCGGACATAAATAATACAGCGCCTTTAAGAACACAGATGATCAGGGGATTTTTTCCTTTATAATCCTTCGATAATTGCGCTGCAAGATCGTCCACTTTTTTTTGCAGTTCTTCTTCGCTGATCAATACTTCTTTGATATCTTTATTCAATGCTGTCCTCCATAGCTGCATACTCTGTTATTAAGTAGTTATCGGTTTGCTGCGTAATTTTATAACGTTCATCGATTTGAATCCCGAAAACACAGATGATTTCACTGGCATTACAAAGCAAAGGGACCTTTAAGCGATCTTCTTTGTTGATTTTTTCATCGATAAACAGCTTTTTTAATGTTTTTTTCCCATTCAGGCCAAGCGGATAAAAAAAATCACCCTCATGTTTGTTTCTTACATGCAGATTATTATTTATTTTATCATAATCAACTGCTTTTATATACGGATTATAAGTATTCTTTTCAATTTTTTTTATAACCTTAGTCTTAATTATAAACCTTTCCTTTGCGAAGATAAAGGTTCCTTTTTGAGAAATCGGATATGAAAAATCTTGGGCTGCAATCTCCTTTTTTCGTTCAATAAGCAATTTGTCATAACGCCTTTTGAATACCGAACCTGTTAAGTGAGCGTCCCATGTCGTATGGGTACCGTCAGAAAGTAGCATTAAAATATTTTTTATCTGATCGAAAGTGATATCTTTTTCAGCTTGGATTTTTTTTGCCATATTTTTGATCAACTGACTTTTTATTGCATCGTGCAAGCCGACCGTTTGATGATAGTCAACCCATGCTTTATTGTCCGATGCGGCAATTTCAATCGTCTCACAGCACCGATCGATAAAATCATTATTGATTCTCGCTGTCTGCGAAAGATGCATCAGAGCCTGTGAAATTCGCGGGTTTTCCTTTTTCATGTCTGCAATCAGACCAAAACGTATTCGATTTCGCAGATAATCCGGCTCAAAATTGGAATGATCGGTCACATAGATCAATCGGTTAATTCTGCTGTATTCAAAAATGTCTTCTTTGGTCAAAAAAAGCATGGGTCTGATAATCTCGTTTCGTTTAGGCGGTATGCCTTCAAGGCCTTTTAGACCCGTCCCCCTGATCAATCTCATGATCATGGTTTCCGCATTGTCGTCCATATGATGAGCGGTCGCAATTTTTGTTAAGCTATTTACAGTTAAAAGATCAAACAGGATGCGGTATCGTTCCTCTCTCCCCGCTTCTTCGACCGAAATGGATCTTTGAGCGGCTAATAAAGCAATGTCAGTTTTGTGTGTGTGGCAAGGGATTTTCCATGAACTGCATAGATCCACAACGAAACGTTCTTCCTCGTCTGCTTCGTCCCTTAACTGGTGATTTAAATGAAACGCTTCCAAAGTCAGCTCCATTTCATTCTTGATGCTTAATAAGAGATGTGTCATGACGACAGAATCAGCGCCACCGGATAAGGCGATCAATATCTTATCTTTTCTGCGGATCAAATCATTTTCGACGATAAACCGCATAAAACGATCATTAATATTTTCCATATTTTTAATTGTAACCATTTTAAGTTCAATAAACAATATCGTATGCGAAAGAATGGACAAATTTAATCGTTAT
The DNA here is from genome assembly GCA_036833715.1 of Eubacteriaceae bacterium. Lineage (GTDB taxonomy): Bacteria > Bacillota > Clostridia > Eubacteriales > Anaerofustaceae > JBGMEA01. The sequence continues at coordinate 5,577 of DAITPG010000014.1, forward strand.
TTAATATGGTAAACTCTTATATGGAATAAAGCGTTCAAAGCACGATAAAACATGCTGTGCGGGATGCTAAAGATACGATATACTAAAGAATCGATTTTTTTTGGACGGCTGAAATAATCATGTGGCTTTCATTATTTATCCATTAAATCACAGTAAACGGATAAAAATATGTTATAATATTTTGCGTGTATAAACTTATCTGAAAAAAGGAAACATCTGCACAAAAAAACCTTAGGTCGGCGTGCAGCGACGGAAACGGAACATAAGTCATGGGTATCTTCGATAAAATATCGCAAAAATTAGAAAGCATCGAATTAAAAAAATACTATAAGGTTCTGGATAAAGTGGTTTCATATGAAGAAGATTTTATGAAATTATCGGATGCGGAACTGCAAGCAAAGACTTCGGAATTTAAAAATCGTCTGCAGCAAGGCGAAACCTTGGAGGATATCCTACCCGAGGCGTTTGCCACGGTACGCGAAGCTTCAGCGCGCGTACTAAATATGCGCCACTTCCCGGTGCAGATCATCGGCGGGATCATTTTGCATGACGGCAATATTGCCGAAATGAAAACCGGCGAAGGCAAAACTTTGGTCGCAACATTACCTTCCTATTTAAATGCGTTAACCGGCAAAGGAGTGCATATCGTTACCGTCAATGATTATCTGGCAACGCGTGACGCTGATTGGATGGGTCAGATCCACCGATTTTTAGGTTTGTCCGTTGGATTAATCGTTCACGGTTTGAATTTTGACGAAAAACAAGCGGCTTATGCCGCCGATATAACCTACGGCACAAACAACGAGTTTGGCTTTGACTATCTGCGCGACAACATGGTGCTCAACAAAAGCGATATCGTTCAAAAACCGCTCAATTATGCGATCGTCGATGAAGTAGACTCCATTTTGATCGATGAAGCCCGCACTCCTCTTATCATTTCGGGCAGCGGCCAGGAAAGCACCAAAATGTATGTGATGGCGGATTCGTTTGTTAAAAAATTGAAGTTCGAAACAGACTATACGATCGACGAAAAAGCCAAGACCGCAACCTTAACCGAAGAAGGCGTTACCAAGGCGGAAAGAAATTTCGGCGTTGAAAATTTATCGGATTTAGGCAACGTGGAATTAGTTCATCATATCAACCAGGCGTTAAAAGCGCAGTACATGATGAAAAAGGATGTCGATTATGTCATCGATAACGGAGAAATCGTGATCGTCGATGAATTTACCGGCCGACTGATGCCGGGACGCCGCTACAACGAAGGCCTTCATCAGGCCATCGAAGCGAAAGAACGCGTAAAAGTGGCGCGCGAATCCGTGACACTCGCAACCATCACCTTTCAGAATTATTTCAGGATGTATGATAAATTATCGGGCATGACCGGTACGGCCAAGACAGAGGAACAGGAATTTAAATCCATTTATAATATGGAAGTAATCAGCGTGCCCACCAATAAGGCGATGGTCAGAAAAGATTTAAACGATGTCGTATTTAAAAACGAAAGAGGCAAATTTAAAGCCGTTATCGAGGAAATCAAACAAAGACATGTTACAGGGCAGCCGATATTGGTCGGTACCATATCCATCGAAAAATCCGAGGTTTTAAGCGATATGCTGCGCTGCGAAGGCATCAAGCACACGGTTTTGAACGCAAAGCATCATCAGAAGGAAGCAGAGATCATCAGCTGCGCGGGACAAAAAGATTCCGTAACGATCTCCACCAACATGGCCGGCCGCGGTACCGATATTGTGCTGGGTGAAGGCGTCGTTGAACTGGGAGGGCTGCATATCATCGGCACCGAAAGGCATGAGAGCCGGCGTATCGACAATCAGCTGCGCGGACGCGCCGGCCGTCAGGGCGATCCCGGTTCATCCCAGTTTTTCATTTCGCTCGGCGATGATTTAATGAGAATGTTCGGTTCCGAAAGAACACTCGGACTCGTCGACAAGATCGGACTGGAAGAAGATATGCCCATCGAAAGCGGCATTTTGACCAAAGGGATCGAAAACGCGCAGAAGAACGTCGAAGGACGCAACTTTGGCGTAAGAAAATATGTTTTGCAATACGACGATGTTATGAATAAGCAGCGCGAAGTCATTTACGCGCAAAGACGAAGCGTACTTGAAGGCGAAGATTTATCGGAAGTTATTGACGGAATGATCGCCGACACCTGTGAAAAATATGTGAGTATCTATACATCCAGCGTGGAATCCAGCGATGAGTGGGAGCTAGACAAGCTGAGCGAAAAATTAAAATCCTATTTCGGTATCGAAATTACCTTCCCCATCCGCATGGAACCTGAAGAGATGTCAAAAATGGCGCTTGATGCCGTTATGAAAAGACGCAAAGAAATCGAAGAAAAAATCGGTTCCGCTCAGATGCGAGATGTCGAACGAATTATTCTGCTCAGGATAGTCGACAGCAAATGGATGGAACATATCGACAACATGGATCAACTGCGACAAGGCATCAATCTTCGCGCATATGGCCAAACCGATCCGGTTCAGGCTTATACCAAAGAAGGTTTTGAGATGTTTGAAGAAATGAACGAGAACATTATCGATGAGACAGTCAAATATCTGTTTAATTTCCAGCTGAAGGAACAACCTCAAACCGAACAAAGAAAGCTGCCGACGATGTCTACAAACCAAGGCGGAGGCGAAAAAATCAAACGCGAAGGCCAGATCAGCAAAAACGCGCCCTGCCCTTGCGGAAGCGGTAAAAAGTACAAACGCTGCTGCGGCAAGGAAGACTGACGTATAGTTGATCCGAGATAGTCATTAAACAATTTTAAAAAATAACTTAAGGCGGTGATACAATGATTTTTATTGACGAAATAAAAGCAAACTTAAACAATTTAAACAAACAAATCATTGAAATGGGGAATTCACTTTGATGTTGCCGATTTAGAACAACAGATCGGGCAGCTCGAAGTTAAAATGAACGCTTCCGATTTTTGGAATGACACACAGGAAGCGCAAAAAATCCTAAAAGAAATCAAAATTTTAAAAACCAAGACCGACAGGTACCACGAGATCAAAACACTGTCGGAAGATTTGTTTGTACTACTAGAGCTTTTGGAAATGGATCCGAGCGAAGAAAACGAGTCGGAATTTACAAGAGATATGCAGCGTCTGGAGCATTTAACGGAAACTTTCATTCTCGACACGCTTCTCACGGGCGAATATGACGCCAATAATGCGATTCTGTCCATTCATCCGGGCGCCGGAGGCACCGAATCACAGGACTGGGCCGACTTGCTTTTGCGCATGTATTTAAGATACGGAGAACGCAGCGGATTTAAAGTGAAAACGCTGGATTATCTTGAAGGCGATGTTGCCGGAGTTAAAAGCGTAACGCTTTTGTTTGAAGGAGTAAATGCTTATGGATATTTAAAGGCGGAAAAAGGCGTTCATCGTTTGGTGCGCATCTCCCCTTTTGATTCCGCAGGCAGAAGGCACACATCTTTTGCGTCGGTTGACGTTATGCCCGAAATCAACGAGGATTTCAAAGTAGAGATTGAAGACAAGGATCTCCGTGTGGACACATACCGCGCGAGCGGCGCGGGCGGCCAGCATGTCAACAAGACAGATTCCGCAATCCGCATCACGCATTTGCCGACCGGCATCGTAGTAGCCTGCCAAAATGAACGCAGTCAGCACCAAAACCGTGAAGTTGCCATGCGCATGCTTACATCCAAACTGATTGAGCTGATGGAGCAGGAGCATAAGGATAAGATATCCGATCTTCAGGGGGATTACGGACAGATCGCCTGGGGCAATCAGATACGTTCCTACGTTTTCCATCCGTATAGTTTAGTCAAAGACCATAGAACCAATACCGAAACCGGCAATGTTCAGGCGGTTATGGACGGCAGCATTGACATGTTTATTGATGCTTATCTAAAAAATCAAATACAAAAATAACAGCAAGCCGCCCGAAAAGGCGGCTTTGATTATGAACCCGTAAGTTACTTATTTGATATTCAGCGAAGGCTATCGGTTTCTATTCTTTTTTAGATGCCTTTTTTGTTTTTCGGAAAGCAAAAATCACAAACGCTATGCAAAGCGTTAATCCGGCAACGGCCGGAACAATAATTGATTGACCGCTTTCTCCTCCGAAAACGGCGCTCCAGATCATTTTGGCGACCGCAATAAAGGCCATTACCGATATTCCGAACCATATGCTTCTTCTCCAGAAAGCATAGGCCAACAAGCCCAAGGAAATGGGTACAATAAATGAAAGCATGATTTTTAATAAAGTCCATTCGCCGCTTAAATAGTCCATTTCCATTGCAAGAAATTCCTTGACCATTTCGCTTGATTCTGCAGGCGCAGAAAACCAAAACATGCTGGTAATCAATAAGAATATGGTCAAACTAATGCCGCTTAAGCTTTTTTTATAAGCAAAAAAACAAAAAGGTATCAGGAAAAGCGGCCGAATATACCAGCTTAGCTGATTATGGTGTCTCTCGAATGCCCATTGAAAGAAGGAAGGGTTAGCGGCCATCGCGGCAATAACCGCTGCGGATAAGATCATAAAAACAATGGCTGCTATGCGGTCGGTTCTTTTGGATATTTTCATATTTACCTCCTGATTTTGAGTACATAATGTTCAAAAGTAATAATTGAAATGATTCGGCAAGACTGCCCGGTTTATTTTTGCTTTAGTTTGTTGAGCGCTTCAAAGATTGCATCCATTCCGTTATAATATCCTGGGATCGTATGACGTTTAAACGGCTTCACAAATACTTTTCCATACTCCGAGCAGTATTCTTCCCAGCCTTCATTCAGTGATTCTCTTTCGATGGTCCCGTCTATAATGATGCTTCCGTTCGGCTTACGCTTTAATTCAATTACTTGTCTTATGTAAAAAGTTTCCGCGGAAATATATTCATTCTTTCCCCCCGAGTCAAACTTTGTCTCTTTCACCTGTTCGACCTTCCAGTGGGACAAACGAGAGTGAAGCACGTAATGAGCAACCGCATTTTTTTCCAATCGTACATAACTTCTTTTTCGCATCTTTTTGATATGCATGTATTTTTTCAATGCTGTACCCTTTATAAACAAAAGATTGGCAAGTCCAAAAAAAGCAAAGCTGATATTCCAGTAAAATTGAGCCTCTGCGTTGACTCCCTTCCTGTAAATAATAAGAAGAATGACATCTATTATCAAGGATAAAAATAATGTCAGCAAAAGCCATGGCAAGCGTATGCGCCGGTAAGCGGCAGCGTCAAATTCTAAAGTATTCATATAAGCACCTTCTCTATTTCTATTTACATATCCTTGAAAGTCTCAGCGATTATCATGCAGACTATTCTCTTTGAATTCGTTACATAGGGCAGCAATCCGCTTTAGTTCATATCCATAATTCTATTCTTTAAAATTTTAGTATAAAAATACAATCGTCTATTTAATGCGATTATTTAAATTTAGTTATCGCTTCTTAAGATTTTCGCGCAATTCCGCTTCGCAGCATCTCGGTAAATGCATTAAGATTTTGTACTATATCATTTAGATCGTTACCGTTATCCGAAACATAGATTTCATCGAAATGATTAAACAAATATTGTATGGTTCTCAACACAAATTCACGGGAATAAGAGGGATCAAATTCACCGGCGTCATACGCTTCACCGATCATTTTTTCAAGGATACTTTCCGCGTCCATGCCCAAAAAACGAATGGCTTTTTCATAAATCGGCTGATCTCTTTCGCTTCGTAATTGAATTGAAAGTTTGTGATAGTTCGGATAACGCATTCCGAATTCCGCACCCAATTGCGCTTGCGTTAAAAATCTGCCGAACAAATCGCGCTCTTCGCCGGAGTCAGTCTTTCCCGACGATTTTTCAGCGATAAACTGCCATTTTTTATTGAAAGCGTCCTTTAATAAATGCAGATAAAGTTCCTCTTTGTCTTTGAAATGATAATAAAAAGACCCTTTGCTGATATTTGACCCTTTCAATATTGTGTTAAGCGATGCTTCGTTGTAGCTGTTATTCGCAAATTCTTTGAGCGCAGCTTCCAGTAATTGCTTTTTGCGTTCAAACAAGGATTCGTCTTTCATGAGCCGCCCTTCTTTTAGACCATATGGTCTACACATATGATAACATGGATTTCTATTATTATCAAGCGGAATATTTCTTTATAATAAAAAACCCGTTCTTTGATTGAACGGGTTTTAAAATTAGTAAAGTTATTTTTTCAGCTGATAGATCACGTCCGCCTTTTTTGCAACTTCGGGAGAATGCGTAACGATAATAATGCATTTGTTTTCGTTTTCTGCAAGGGATTTTAATATGCCGATCACCTCATTTTGTGTTTCCATATCCAAGTTTCCGGTAGGCTCATCCGCAAGAATGATATCGGGATCATAAGCAAGCGCTCTCGCAATGGCGATACGCTGCTGCTCCCCGCCCGACAGTTTAAGAATCCTGCGGTTGGCGGTAATCTCATCCAGATCGACTTTACTGATGATATCCATTGCTTTTTGTTTTTTGTCTTTGATCAATTTGCCCGAAATATCCATGGATAATTCGACATTTTCAATCGCGGTCAGATGAGGCAAAAGATTAAAACTCTGAAAAATAACTCCGACATCGCGGCTCCTGTATTGATATCGGTCCATCTTGCTGATGTCTTTTCCGTCAAATTCTATTTTGCCCTCCATCGGTATCGTTAAGCCTGAAAGCAGAGAAAGAAGAGTCGTTTTACCGGAACCTGATTTGCCGACGATAGCGTAAACCTTTCCTTTTTCAAATTCATAATCGATATTTTTTAACACATATTTCTTTTTGTCGTAGGAGTAAGAAACATTATTTAATTTTAAAATACTCATTTTTATTTCCTCCTTTATGATCTTTCGGATAATATCTTTAAAGGCTCGTATCGCAAAACAAATATGATAGCCGCGCTGCTGGCCGCAATCGTCAATAATATGCCGATGCCAAGTAGATTGAGCACCACACTGATATCCGTCGCCGCATTGATTTCCGTGATATAATTGGTAAAACGGTTCCTCAAAATTCCGCCTGCGCCGTTGCTGACTGAATCCGAACTGCCTTTCTGTACCGAAGGCGTATTTAAATTACCGGAAGGCTGCCTGCCGAAATTCATATCTCTTTGCGAAGATTGTGTTTGCTGGGAAGTGATTTGCGAAGCTAAAAGCTTGTCTGCAGTCGGTACGGAAACACTCGCCCCTATGCCGATACCGATTATAAGGGCAAAAATGGTAACCATAAAAATCTCGGATACAAACTGCATGGCAACCTTGCTCTTCTTCATTCCGATCGCAGTCAATACGCCCACTTCATATTTTCGTTCCCGAATGCTGTAAATATTAAACAGAACAAGGATTAACCCTCCGATTGCGAGCACCATTAAAAACATCGTATTCGCAAATTTACTGATGTTCTGAAGTGGTAAAAGGCTTTGTTCAAAAGCGATAACATCGGTAGAGGATACGCTGTAATGCTCATCAAGGCCCATATCATAGACCGCGTTTGAAAATTTTTCATAATTATCGGCGCTGCTGAAAGTATAGGTGCCGTTCACCTGCATAATAATCGCATTGTCTTCATCGTTTCCCGCGGATAGTGCGACAATTGCCGATAATGCTCCGTAGCTTGTATAAATTTGATTGGCTTGATCCTGCGCGGTCGAAAACATCATTCCGCCGCCGGAGGTTGAGCTGCTTATATTGGTATAAATACCCGTTACGGTAAACGTATAGGTTTCATCTTCGTTATTTGGATTGGTAATGATGATCGCATCCCCTACGCTGATTCCGTTATAAACCGCAAGCTCATTGCTGATGATGCATTTGAGATCTGCGCTTGCGACATCAAACATGCTTCCCTCGGTTATTTTTGAAGTGCCGCTGACAAAATCTGTCATGGCATCTTCCGAGCTGTAGCCTGTCAAAGTAAAATCACCCACTTGCCCCGAAAAGCCGCCGAAGATGCTGATAGCGGGTCCGCCCATTCCGCCGGGGAAGCTGCTGCTTTCATTGTCTTCCTCGGTGTCGGATTCATTATAGGGTGAAAGCGAATCATTTCCGTTTATCGATGCCGAAGCAGAATAAATAAAGGTTTTTACATATTCCGACTTCGCATAGGCCTGCATTTCTTCCAGGCTTAAATTTGAATAGGATTGCATGACCTCGCGCATTTCATCCTGTGTGAGCCCCTCGCTGTTTTGTATGAGTTTTTGTCTGTCTACACCTATCGAAGCTGTGATTTTTAAATTTTCCAAACCGGTTTCTTCCGCTGTTTTTGCCGCTTTCTTTATCGACAGTGAAACCGTGCTGGCGACTGCTATGATCATCACAATAACGCCGATCAAAATATTTCTTCCCTTGGATCTTGAAATGCTTTTAAGTGCGTTTTTAAAAATGTACATAGTTGCATTACCTCCTTTATCTGTTAGCAATATAAAGAGGTAAACTTAACGATTGCTTAAATAAAAAAGAAAACAATCGGATTTACGATTGTTTTACTCTTTTTATTTATATTTAAAAGTCAAAGTGAATTCAGTGCCTTCTCCATAGACGGAATTTAATCCGATTTTGAAACCCAAAGTAACAGACAACGATTTTAATATGCTAAGGCCGATTCCGTTTCCATCGATATTTTTTCCCCGTACTTCATCACTTCTGAAAAAACGGTCAAAGATATGATCTTTTTCTTCTTCTTTAATTCCTATGCCGGTATCTTGGACTCGTACATAAATCAGTTTGTCATCCTTGTCGATTCTTAAACTGACCGTATCCCCTTCCTCCGTATATTTAAAAGCGTTTTCAATGAGCAAAATAAGCGCCTGTCTGAATCGATGGTAATCCTGATAAAGGATGATCTCTTCTTTAATTTCAGCAGAAAAATATTTATTTTGAGATTCCGCCAAGGTTCCGAAAAATTCCAAAAATTCGATTACCATCTCATTGAGGCTGAAGTTGGTTTTCACAATATCCGTATCGACGTCTTCCTTTGAAAGCGCTAGAAGATCTTTGTTTAACCGTTCCAGACCATGGACTTCACTCATTAAGGATGAAATCAATTCGAAATGATCTTCTATGCTTCCTTTCGGATGGATCGCCAAGAGTTCGAGCTTGCCTTTGATTACAGCGAGCGGAGTCCGCATTTCATGGGATGCGTTTTGCACAAACTGAACTTGCTCATCATAGGATTTGATCACAGGCTTTAAAACCTTCGCAGCCAAAAGTTTGGAAAGAAAATAACTGAAGAGAATCAGCGCCAGCAAGCTGAAAAACACAATATTCAACAGCCTTCGCATGGATTCCTCTTCTGGATCCGTATTAATCAAAAGGACATAGCGAAAATCGTTGATGATCAAACTTCTGCATCTGAAATTATAGCCGTTCATCGCAAAACCCACTATTTTATCTTCGCTCTTATCGCTGATATTCAGTTTTGTTTCATTATCAAAATAACGGTTTGCGCTTTGCTCAAGGATCAAATCATCTCTCGTTTTGAGTAAAATAATCCTTGGGTTGATATACATGGTCACAGAAAGCAAAAAACGACCGCCTTGAGTTTCGTTCGTCTCGGGAAATTGCTGCATATTTTGCATAATGTTAATATTCGTCAAAATTATACTCAGTTGCTTATTCAGTTCCATATCGCTGTCTTTGTATAAATTGATGCGATAAAAAAAGATGACGCCTACAGAAAAAATCATCATGCTCAAAAGAACGATCACGGTGGAGGTTATTACAATATTTCTTTTTGTTGCATTGAATAACTTATTTTTCATTTTTCATCCTCGATGTTTTCGGTCAATTTGTAACCCATTCCCCGTTTGGTTACAAGGCATTTATCAAGCCCGAACGGAGCAAGCTTTTTTCTCAAATGGCTGATATACACCTCTATGATCTGCTCGCTTGCTTCGCTTTCGTAGCCGCATATGCGCTGAAAAATCTGTTCCTTGAAAAGAAGAATGTTTTTGTTGAGCAAAAGATATTCAAGAAGCGAATACAGCTTTTCGGTGAGATCCAGCTCAATGTTTTCCTCTCCGTTTTTAATGTAAACATATTTTTTGTTGGTTTGCATCACCAGGTTTTTCAATTCCAAAATATTTTGAGAGGATACTTTCCCCATGTTTCGCAAGATAAGATAGATCCTGGCTTTTAATTCTTCCATAAAAAAAGGCTTTGTTAAATAATCATTTGCGCCGATATCAAATGCCCGCAGTTTTTCACCCAATTCTTCTTTCGCCGTTAAAATAATTACGCCAGTATTAATGACATTGCTTTTTATGAATGAAAGTATCGTCATGCCGTCCACTTCGGGAAGCATTAAATCTAAAATAACCATATCATATTCATAGGCTCGAAGATAATCGATGGCTTCCGATCCGCTGTAGACAGCATCCAAATTAAATACGTCCTTTAAATAAACTTGAATGTTTGAACTGATTTGTTTATTGTCTTCTACGAGTAATACCTTGATCATAAATCCACCTTCCTTCATATTATCATACGCGGATTGCTTAATATTAGCTTAATTGACTTTTTGCGATTATTTTGCTGGATGCGACAATGCTTAGGATAACGCACACTCTGATAAAAACCGCATAATATTATTACAAAGGAGTGATCGCTTTTTAATTGTGGTCGCGCTTTAGCAAGGAAGGAGCGATTATTATAATAGAATTTAAATATGTTAATGAATTGCAGCTGTTTACTCAGGTTCTGGTACTCGGCAGTGTTTTAAGCGTGATCGTTATGTATATTACGGAGCTTACAAAAAAGATCATTATCGTTAAATCAAATCAGTCGTGGCTTTTTACGGTCATCTGCCTGGCGATCAGCATGGCGTTTGGCATCGCATGGACAAAAACCTTTGCGAAGGATACCATCAGCACGGCTTATTCCGTATGGCTGGGAATCTTCCTCTGGCTTGGTTCCACCGGATTTTATACGAAACTTGAAACGAGTAACGGGTTCTGGGGAAAGACCGTGCAATCGTATTCAAAATATCTTGAGAAATTAGCGACCGGAACTGTACCCGGGCCGACAGGGCCCACGGGTCCTACGGGTTCTACGGGACCGACAGGTTCCACAAAACCAACGGGACCTACTGGACCCACCGGAACAACAGGGCCGACCGGCCCAACAAAACCTACCGGACCGACTGGACCTACCGGATCAACAGGGCCTACAGGATCAACAAAACCGACAGGACCCACCGAGCCTGATGACGATCAGGAATATATCACCTATACGGTAGTCAAGGGAGATACGCTTTGGGATATCGGCATAAAATACAATGTCGATTATCGGGTTATTGCATTTATCAACAACATCGAAGACCCTACTAAGATCTACGCGGGTTTAAAACTGCGAATACCCATTGAATCAAGCGTAGCCGTCAAATTCAGATATCCGGTGAACTATATTGCCATCAGTCAGTCATTTTCATCTTCCCACTACGGTATCGACTTCGGTTATTCAAACTCCATTTACGGTTCAAAGCAACCGATCTACGCAGCAACACCGGGCAAAGTTGTCGTGGCCGGCGAAGGCGGCGGAGCGGGAACGTACGTAAAGCTTCAATATGACGATACAGCCAACAATTGTACATGGTACACGTATTATAAGCATCTCTCCGCATTATCCGTAAAAGTCGGGGATACTTTATCGGTCGGACAAAAACTGGGTTTGATGGGAACAACGGGTGACAGCACGGGAAATCACCTGCATTTTGATTTGGTGAAAGTGGGTCTTCGTCAATCTTACGACAACAGCAACTCAACACAGCGCGCAAAATATTCCCTCAATCCGTTGGATTATCTTTATGTATCCAAAGAACAAATCATCGGAGACGTTACGGCATCAACTTATAAATTCAAATTTATGTAAGTAATTTGATCTCAAAAAAAAGAGCGAGTATGATTCGCTCTTTTTTTTGAATAAGCTACAACTTAATTCTTAAATATATGCCCGAACAAAACTATGAAAATCTTAAATGTAAATAAGATAATAGAATACTTTGAAAATAGCAATTAACGAACAGATTCACTCAATTGAGTTCAAAGCTTTCGGATTTGATTCAAAACTTTTTCACTTATGTTTATCGTAGTAATTCCTTACACAATTTCTGTCCGAAAAAGGATATTCGATATTTTTGATGATCTGATATTCCTCATGTCCCTTTCCGGCAATAAGAATCACATCATTCTCATCGGCAGTGCTTAACGCAAACTCGATGGCTTTCGCTCTATTGGGGATCACGATATAGTTTTCGTTTTCGAATCCGAGCATGATATCCGATAAGATCTTTGCGGGCATTTCGTTTCTGGGATTATCGGAAGTCAAAATCGCACATTCGGCGTATCTTGATGCGATGGATCCCATTAGGCATCGTTTAGAAACATCCCGGTTGCCTCCGCAACCGAATACAACGATAATTTTCCCTTTAGCTATGCCCTTTAAGACCCTTAATACTTTCTCCAGCGCGTCCGGCGTATGGGCATAATCCAAATATACCTTCGATGAAGCAGTACTTATTAATTCAATTCTTCCTTGGACGCCGCGTAAACTCTGTAACGAGGCTACGATCTGATCGATTTTATAGCCCTCATGAACTGCCAGGATCACAGCAGGAAGCGTATTTTCAATATTGAATTCACCGATCAATGGAATTTCGATTCGTCTTAGCCAATCGGAAGTGATCAGCGTATAGGATGTGGCATGCAGCATGCACTTTATATTTATGATTTGATAATCGGCATCGTTGTCTTTTCCGAATGTTATGACATGTTTTCCGCTCTTTTTTAAATCTAAGCTAAGCTGTCTGCCGTATGTATCAGAGATATTGACTATGTTTAAATCAGAGGTCTGCACAAACAGCTGCTTTTTAGCCTCAAAATAATTCTGCATGGTTTTGTGAAAATCAAGATGATCTTTGGTTAGATTTAAAAAAACGGAAGCATAAAAAGAAATATTTTCTATTCGTTTGAGCGCTATTCCCTGCGAAGACACTTCTGAGAAAATATAGTTATAATTTTGATTGACTGCCTCATTGAGTATTTCATTATATACCGCAGGTTCATACGTCGTATTATGGGCAAGATATAATTCGTCGGTGCAGATATCCGTGCCTACCGTACCGGTTCGGCCGCTTTTTGCACCGAGTGCGTTAAACAATTGGGAAGCGATGGATACAAAAGAGGATTTTCCGTTTGTGCCCGTCACTCCGACGACTTTTATTCTCCCTGACGGGTAATTAAATAATTTAGCCGAAATTGCCGCTTGGCAATCCATGATGTCACGGACATATATGTAAGTGATCCCCTTTAAGACAGATTCGATTTTTGCTTGCGAGCACACCGCTACCGCTCCGTTTGATACAGCTTCATCGATATATTTAGTTCCGTCCTCATTTTCACCCGTTCTTGCGAAGAAAACTGCATTTTTTTTCTTTTGAGAAGAATGAATCATCACCGATTCGATCATGCAATCCTTACCGACATACAGTTCATGTTCAATGCCTGCGAACAACGCCTTTATATTCATA
>DAITPG010000015.1:0-14857 GCA_036833715.1 Eubacteriaceae bacterium
AAATTCAATCAAATTTTACCTGATACGGCAATAGAGTGAAAAAAACCGCGCCTTTCGACGCGGTTCAGACAAACATAAACCCTAAACTTCCTTATCGGACAAAGCCACTTTCAATCTCTTTTGTATGCGACATTTACTGTATGTATTGATCTAAACCGTCTTTTTGTGAGAAAATCGGTACCCGGCACGAGTTAATGGATTTTCGCGGCGCATTAGAAAGGAAAAGGGGATGCGGCCGCTTTTTTTTAGGATAAAAAGACATTGAAAACATCGAGTATTTCCAAGGGGTATTTCAAGGGGGAAGCTCGTAATTCGTTCATTGCCGATAGGATCGTTTTTTCGGGTTTATAGGGTCTGCGCGAGGTCATGGCATCCAGGATGTCGGCCGTCATCACGATTTTGGTATGCAGGGGGATCTGATCGCCAGACAGCCCGAACGGATAGCCGCTTCCGTCCGGCCTTTCATGATGCTGACGGATGATCTCCGTGCTGTTTTTCGGAAAGCCGAACTCTTTCGTCAGCAGCCAGCCCATATCGGGATGCCTGCGAACGATTTCAAATTCTTCGTTTGTCAGTTTGCCCGGCTTTTTTAATATCTCCGCCGGTATCATCAGTTTGCCTATATCATGAAAAAATGCGCCCAGCGCAATTTCTCTTAAATTTTTTACGCCCATTGCCTTCGCCAGCATCACCGATAGCAACGAAACATTGATCGAATGCTCATGCAGACAATCCACATAGCTGCTTTTTATATCTAGGAATATCGGCAGGTTTTATATAATTATTTAGTCATTTTGCACATATAAGTTATTATATCATAGTCGAATTGCACATACAATACATAAGAAGGGAAAAGTAGCATCATGGAAATTAATTGTCTGGAGATCGGCAAAAGGATCCGTGCAGTGAGACAAAAAAGGGGCCTGACGCAGGAAAAGCTGGCCGAGCTGGTCGATGCGGGCACGACGCACATCAGCCATATCGAGACGGGCAACACCATCCCGAGCATCAAAATGTTCATTGCCATCGTCAACGCGCTGGAAGTATCGGCCGATGAGCTGCTGTGCGATCATTTAAAAAAGGCTACGGCCGTCTATCACAACGAGATCGGCGAGATCACCCGGGATTGCACCGAGAACGAGCTTCGTGTGATCTCGGAGACCGTAAAGGCTTTAAAAATCGCCCTGCGCAAGGTTTGCGATAAGCATAAAGCCGTCAGTGATGCGCCTTATGATCCAGTATAAGCTGGAATACGGATTGAGACGTCTCTTTATCCCGATATATCAGGTTATAGAGCATATCTGTGCTGATGCCCTGAATAAAATCCGATTTGGGCGGTATAAAGCTGAAGCGCTTTAAAAAAAGCTCTCCGAGCCGTTTGATCTTCGAATCGTCCCCGAGCAGCTCACACAGCTGCGCATAGAGCTCGTACAGCTCCGAAAAATCGGCAACCTCAGCAAGGCGGAGGCTTTGTTCCCGATTAAAAACTTTTAAACGATACTCCATAAAATCACCGATCAGATATACATTGTAGACAGCTATTGCCGTCGCTTCATCCTTAAACGGCAGGGGATGGCTGTCTATGTATTGCTTGGCCCGCGGATAAAACGGGTGATCCAGACGTGCGTTTTCGCCTCGGATAATGCTGCCGCACAAACCGCGCAGTTCGCTTGCCGCATCGAGCCCGTCATCCAGCCTGCCGGCTTCATTAAGCCTGCAAATGATCTCCAGCTTCATCTGCGCAAAACGGTCAAATAAATGAGCGTTTTTGCCCAGTTGTTTTCGTATGCGCAGGGACAGTCGAAACAGCTCTCGGGAACATTTTTTCATATCCTCAACCGAGTTTTCTCCCAATAAAGTTTCCTGGTATCCATTTTTCATTTCATTTCCTCTCTCATTAAATATTTAAGTCTAATCATACAACAAAAATAGATTTACCAGAATTTTATAATAAAGGAAAATAATGGAAATTAAAACGATTGCGATTTTCGCTTTCAGGGATTTTCGCGACGACCGTTTCCGCCGCTTGCCTTGGACGGCGTCCGTTGATCAGCCGTTTGCATTTTCGGCGAATCGTCGGCGAACGTTCGCCGACGGCTATCGCCTAATAGAAAAGAAGTAAATAGAATAGAAAAGAAGATAAGCGAAGTTGGCGCCTGTGCTCGGCGCACCGCGTTTTATCCTAAGCCGCTTCAAACTCCGGCCTATTTGATTTTCCGCGCAAGGCGCGGGAGCTTTTTTTTCTCTCTGACTTATCATAGATTCCTGTCGACTCCGTCCTACGGCTTCGTCTTCTCCTCCGTCCGATAGCGTCCTTACTGCTTGCTCGTTTTCTCAAGCTCTAACCCAAGAAAAAAACGCCCGAAGCAAGCTTCGGGCATAGTATGTATTCTATACGGATTTCGTTTTTTAGCCTTACTGGGGCATGTTGACGGTGATCCACTTGTATTCGGTGAATTCCTCGATGGAATACTTGCCGCCTTCGCGTCCCGTGCCGCTTTCCTTGACGCCGCCGAACGGGCAATTTTCTTCGGCATAGATGGCGGCATCATTGATGTGTACCATGCCGGTTTCCATTTCGTGCGCGGCTTTTAAGCAGCGGGTGATGTCTTTGCCGAGCACCGAGCCCGAAAGGCCGTAGCTGGTGTCGTTGGCAAGCTCAATGGCCGCTTCGAGCGAATCGGCTTTATAGACCGCTACCACCGGGCCGAAGGTTTCTTCGTAATACATCATCATGGAGGGCGTTACATCCGTGAGGATGGTGGGTACATAGAACTGTCCGCTGTAGGTGCCGCCCGTGATGAGCCTTGCGCCCTTGGCGACTGCGTCCTTCACATGGGCATCGATCTTTTCGACCTGTTTTGCGGTGATGATGGGACCGATAAAGCTGTCTTTGTTATCCGCCGAGCCGATGGGGAAGGCTTCCGCCGCTTTTTTGAGCTCTTCGACAAAAGCGTCATAAATTTCGCTTTCGACGACGATGCGCGAATTGGCCATGCAGACCTGTCCCGAATGGAAGAAGATGCCGAACGCCGCCGTAGCCGCCGCCTGCGCCACATCCACATCCTTGAGCACGATCATGGAACTTTTGCCGCCCATTTCAAGCGCGATCTTCTTAAAGGCCGCGCTGCCCTGCGTGTTGATGTGCCGGCCCACTTCGGTGGAACCCGTAAAGGTGATCATGTTGACCTTGGGATGGCTTACCAGAATATCGCCGATGACGCCGCCCGAGCCGCTGACCGCATTGACCAGCCCTTTGGGAACGCCTGCCATATCAAAGATCTGCGCGATCTTCGCCGCGATCACGGGCGTATCGCTGGAGGATTGGACCACCACGCCGTTGCCTGCCGCCACCGCAAACGCGGTTTTGTTGGCAAGAAGGATCAGCGGGAAGTTGTAGGGTCCGATGGCCGCAACCACTCCGCGCGGTTCGCGCACCACAAGAGAGAGATTGTTGGTGTTGCCCGAGGGCAGGATATCGCCGTAAATGCGGCGGCATTCGCCCGCGGCCGTGCGGATGAAGCTGGCCGTTACGCCCACTTCAAACTGCGCCTTGGAAAGCACCGCGCCGGATTCGTTGACCAAAAGATCGATCATTTCGCCTGCCATGCCGTCAAGGATGTCCGCAGCCTTTAACAGAATGCGTTCCTTTTCGATGGAAGGCACCTTTTTCCAAATCTTCTGCGCATTGTATGCCGCTTCCACGGCATCGTTGATATCCTGTTCATTGGCAGCCGCCACTTCGCACAGCAATTCTCCGTTCCAGGGACTCACGTCCTTGGTGTAAGCGCCCGAGCGGGGCTCGACCCATTCGCCGCCAATAAAAAGCGGTATTTTCTTTTCCATAAAAACCTCCGATCTGTTATGTAAAAAAATTTGATTTCTGTTTTAATTATACAACAAAAAGGAATATTTGCGATCGCTTATTTGAAAAAATTAACCGAAATTAATTTTGACGAGTATTCAATATCGTCCTTTTTTTAAGTAAGTTATTGAAAAAATTATAGATCCTGCAACGTTCTGATGATGGTATAAAGAACCGTATCCGCGAGAAAGAATGCAAGGATGCAGCCGGCGTAACACGCAGTTGCAGCCAAGATGCTGACGCCGCCGTAATCTTTTCGATAAGTTTCTTTTTCATTGTCGGATTTGTCTTTTATAACGGCAAGATGCTTTTCTACGCGTTTAAAATAAAAGTGATTGCCGAACATACCGCAAAGTATCATAACTAAAAATGAGGTTATATAGATCAGCTGTTCGGGTAGTATATACACGAAAGCAAACATGAGAATCGCGGGCAAATACATCTTTCGGTAAAACGCCCAAGGAATCGCAAACAGAAACGCTGCCCAGTTCCAGCTGATAGATGCATGAGTCGCTTTCAATTGCAAATATTGCTCGGTATAGTATTTGTTTTCCGTAGGTTTAGCGCCTACAAATAAACGAAATTCTTCGATTTCGCTCTCCGTCAGGCCGATGGTTTGCGCATATTGTGAATTGATATGCTGATCTGTTTGAGCATTTTCTTTTGATTGATCGGTAGCGCCTACATTCCTGTTTTCTAGTGCCGCTCCGCAATGGATGCAAAAATTGCCATTGTCATTCTTTATGCCGCATTGAGTACAAAACTGTGACATGATTTAAACCCCTCTCCGAAATATGCTTGATTATGTAAATATCATTATAAATCCAAAAAATAAAAAGTGTCAATAAAAATATGTTTTTCATTGACTTGTTCAAGATTTGCGTCATCACCGTTCTGCGTGCATGCTACAATCCGGCAAAGAGGTACAGCCAAGCAAATTTAGTATCCAATCTGAATTGTTATTTTAGGCTTGACAGAAGAAGAAGGAATACATATAATAGAATTGAACAATGTTCAATTCCTGCAAGCGTAAAGGCTGCTCGTTCCTTTATGATTCAGCCACAGCTCGTTTGCGTGAAAAACAAACGATGCGGTCGGTCGGATTCATGCCATACCCTATCAGCGTGGTTCGCTGCTCAAGCCTGAGCTGAAAATATTGTCATCGGAGACGTTATGGACAAATCGGAAAAAACCAGAGAAAAGATCATCGAAACCACCGCAGAGCTTATCAACGAGCTGGGCGGTGAAACGGAAAAGGTAACGGTGCGAAAAATCGCCGAGCGCGCACAGGTGAGCGTGGGGCTGGTGAACCATTACTTTGATACCAAAGAAAAGCTGATAGAGACCTGCGTGCAAAGGATCATCGGCGGGGTGATCGGCTCCTTTAGGCCGGGGCTGCCGACCGAATGGCTCCCCAAGGAAAAGGTAAAAAGGACCGCGGCAATGGTGATGGATTTTTTGATGGAAAACAAGGAAATTTCGCGTATTTCGATCTTGGGCGACCAGCGCGAGCCGAAGCCGCGGGACAACACCGCGGGCACGGTGATGGGCTTTGCGAACGGCCTTTCCGGCGGACAACCGAGCCGGGAGGATCTTATCGGCGCGTTCATGCTCACCGCCGTGATGCAGACGGCGTTTTTACGGAGAGAGCTTTTGAAAGAATCTATGGATATCGATTTTAACGACAAGACGCAGCGGGACGATTTTCTTGCCTGCGTCGTCGATCAAATCAACGGGAGGAAATAACTATGGATCAACAAGTAAGCAAGGCGGGTAGCCTTCTCAATATGCTGGGCGTCGCTGCTTTTGCCGTGTGCATGGTGACCGGGCCGATGTTTTTATGCTATGTGAGCAGCATAGTGCTCGCCTGGGGGCTGGTGATGATGAACGCAGGCTTTGCGCGGTACGGCAGAAGCGACGCCAAAGCTGCGGCGGTTTGCGCGGTGTCTTTCGGCGGGATGTACGCGCTGTGCAACAGTGTGGTGTATTTTATACAGATCACCGCGGTGGCGCGCGGAGGGCTCAGCGTCGAGGCGGCAAGCCTGCTGGATTATACGAAATTCGGCATGATGTTTGATCTTGACATGCTGGGCTACGCCTTGATGGCGGTATCGACCTTTTTTGCCGGCCTAACGATCAAACCGACGGACAAAGGCGACCGATGGCTGCGCAGGCTTCTTTTGGTTCACGGAATTTTTGCGGTGATATGCTTTATCCTTCCCGTGCTTGGACTGTTTGGCCCCGAAATGAGCGGCGCGGACTGGATCGGCACGGCGGTGCTCGAATTTTGGTGCACGTGGTTTCTGCCGATCGGCATCTTGAGCTACCGTTATTTCGCTAAGCAGGATACGAAGCAGTATTAGGGCGCCTGCGGGAGCTTTGATTTTTTTTGATAAGCTTTCTCTTTCTGCCGCATCGATCATTCAGCTGCACACCGTCCGCTGATTTAGCATAACCCCAATCGTAAACAAAGGTACGACTGATTGATCGGTTCAGCTTTGATTGTTTCTGATAAACACGCATTAAAAACGCCATGCGGCGTTTTTTAATTTCCAATTTTTTATTTTAAGCGCCCGGCCCGAAAAAACCGAACGCAAGGATAAACGCAAACGCGTAAAACAGCGTGCCGGCAAATGCCAAAAACGGCGAGGTGCCGCCCCTGTTTTGAAACTCGGCCGCCTGCTTATCCTGCGGAAGGGTTTTGATCCGCGCGGCGACGCGTTCGAGTCGCATGAAATAAACGGCGTTGGCGTACAGGCCGAAGCCCATTTTGAACGCAAGCAGAAGCGTCGCGTAAAACCCGTACGGCACGATCACCACCAAAATCGTGAGAACGGCAGCCGCCAGCGCGTACGCGTACATCCGTCGATACAAAAGCCAGGGCACGGTAAGCAGAAAGGCCGGGCAGTTCCAGGAGACGGCCGACTGCATCTTTTTCATTTTTTTGTATTGCTCTCCGTAATAGGCCTTGCCGCCCGAAAGCGCGCAGATGTCCGCGGGGTTGTAATTATCCGGTTCTTGCGTATTTTCTGATTGTCCGTCCGAGACCGATTGTATTGCTTGCTCGAGCTGCGTTTGGCCGATGCTGACTGATTCTTGCGTTTCGCCGTTCATTTTTGCCGCCGTTTTTGATTCCATTTTATGTCAAAGCACGGGGGAAGTCAAGCGCTCCGCTGCCGCTCCGCCGCTTTGCCGTGCCGTATGATCTCCGCCCGAGTTGTAAATCGGCTTGGAAGAATTGATGTCAGCCTGCTGCGCCGTATGAAATCCACCGTACCGCGTCATTATGCTCAGCTTCCGCTCAGCGCCTGCGGCAGGACGGCCGTTTGTCATGGCATGTCAGGCAGGGCCGATGCTATAGTTGCATTGTAAAAAAACAAACGCCGTTACTGCGGCAGCATCATGCCTCCGACCGGGGTCTTTCCGTGTTGTATACGGATTCCTTCCGCCGAGCATGATTTCATATTGCGACCCGCGGCTCAACAACCGCGGGCGCTGTAGCAAAGGAGCACCCATGAAAACTACGTGGAACGAAATAAAAACTTCGCTGTACCGCCTGATGTTTTTGACCGGCAACGAAGCGCATGAATATGACGATTACTTGACCGACGCGGCTAATTTTGCGCTGATGGAGGTTGCTACCAAGGTGATGCCGATCATGGAGCAAAGGAGCCTTTCCGTCACAGCCCTCACAAACGGCATCCCGCCCGACAAGCGCAGCTTTACGCGCACCAACGCCGATGTCTTTATCCGCACTGCGGACAGCCCCGCCAAGGCCTACAGCTTTACCTGCGACGGCAACGGCATCTGCACGGCGGTGCTTGAAAACGGCGCAACACTTGAGATCCCGCTTGCGTCCGACCGGATTTTTGTACGCTATAAAGGCTTTGCGCCTGAATCCGGCATCGTTGCCCTGATTTTCGGCGGAGAGCACGCCTACAACGTAAAGGACGCCGCGCTTTTTGCCCAAACCCTGAGCGATGATGCGGCGGACATCCCAGACGGCGGACGCTACGCCCGTTTTGACATGGACGAGCTGACGAGAGACGAAACCGAAGGACGCACCTTTTTTGCCTTTGCCGAGGATGCGCCCGTGCTGAAGCGCGGCCTTGCGGACGGCGAGCGCGGAGAGCTGTGTAAGGCGGATTACATGATCGAGCGCGGGAGCGTGCTTTACCTGAACGCCGAGGAATCGGCGCAGTACGAGGTGTTTTATAAGCGTTACCCGGCCAAGATCACCGCAGACACAAGCGAGGACTTTGAAATGGAGCTTGCGCCCGAGGCCTGCAGCCTCATCCCGCTGCTGATGGCCTACCGCATCTTTAAAGACGACGACGAACGCAAGGCGGTGATGTATTTTAACGATTACCAGTCCGCGCGCGCCGAGATCCTGCGCCCGATGACGGCGGCCTTTGCGGTGAAGGTATGGGGCGGAGAGGAATAAGCGGCGGTTTGAGTTTAGTTACATATGCTTTCGGCTCAGCAAAGTTTAGAAGAGTTTCAAAGCCATACTATTTATTGATTCAACAAAAGCCTTCGGGCTTTTTTTATTTGCCGGAGGAGCCGCAAAACAGCAAAGGAGAATAATTATGCATACCAAAGATTCGGATACGCTGGGCGGCTATCCGCCCAAGAAAAACAATCATGGCGGCGGTTCTTCGGGGAACCGCGGCGGAGGCGGCGGCACCGAGAGCCCGCCCACGGGAAATTCCGTCGGCGCCGGCAGAA
Organism: Eubacteriaceae bacterium; assembly: GCA_036833715.1. Taxonomy (GTDB): domain Bacteria; phylum Bacillota; class Clostridia; order Eubacteriales; family Anaerofustaceae; genus JBGMEA01. Next base: position 8,594 of record DAITPG010000015.1, read on the forward strand.
AAAGCGCCGATCAATCGCAGGCGAAAGCTGCCTACCAAAAATGGCTGAAGGCGCAGCGGGAGCTGAAGGCCGCCAAAGCGAAGCAGGCCGTGCAGCTGGAGCTGATGAACGCCTATTCCGTAAATCCCGCCACCATGAACGAAGCCGTCTACGCCGCCAACGATTACGCCGAGGCCATGAAAAAAACACAGGAGATCAAAAAAGCGGCCAAGGAAGCCGACGAGGCCTACCGCAAGGCGAGAGCGCAGCAGGAAAAGGCGATCCGCGAGGCAAACGCGGCAAGGGCTGCCGAAGCGGCCGCCGCCGGGGAACGCATCGCAAACAACAATGCCGCGCTTGATGCGGCGGACAAGGCGCGCGCCGAAGCCAAGGAAAAGGCAAGGCTGGCCAAGGCGAACAAGTACGCGCAGTTTGAGCTGATGAATTCTTACGCGCAAAATCCGGCCGCTGCGGAAGAACTGACGATCGTGTCCAACGATTACGCCGATTCGCTCCGCGACGCAAAAGAATCCAGGCAGGCCTATCAAAAAGCGCGGACGGAATATACGAGGGTGAAGGGGGAGCAGGATGCGAAGCGGGCGGAAGAAACGTACGCGGCGCAAAAGGAAGCCAAAGTAAAAAAAGAAAAAACCGCAGCCAATTCTTACGACCCAACCACCGGACTGCCCAAATCCACCGACCGCAGCATCTGGGACATCATGGACGAAATGAAGACCTTCTCCACGCTCAACGAAAACGACGGGCAGTGGATGACGAACGCCGAAAATCAAGACCGTCTCAACGACCTGCTGTATGAACTTGACCTTGCGCAAAAGGATCATGACAAAACCAACAACTACGCCAATTACGGCGGCCTGGGCGACAAGGGCTACGGATTTTGGAAGTTTTTACAGGGGCTGGACAAATACGACAGCAGCATGCGTATATCCATGGGCAAACTGTTCGGACAAAAGGACAAAGCCTATCTTTTGAACGATGAAACTTCAATGGATACGGCCATTACCAAAAAAGAGGTGAACACAAGCGGCTTCAAGCGTTTTGTCGGCGATGTGGCCTACAGCATCGGCAACCAGCTGCCTACGATGGTGCTTAGCCTGGGTCTGCCGCCCGGCACTATCAAAGCCGTCACGTTCGTGCCGCGCTTTATGCAGATGACCGGGCAAAACTACGCGCAGGCCGTCAACGAGGGCAGGCCGCCCGAGGAAGCGATGAATTACGCGCTGCTGAGCAGCCTTGTGACGACCACGCTGGAGGAAACGATGGGCGTGCTGGGCGGAGCCAAGCCGTTCAAAAAAATGTTTGGCATAGCGGCGGACGAAATGGACGATGTGGTGAAGGCGGTTTCGAAATCGGACGCGGTAAAGGGCATATTCAAAAAACTCACCGCTTCCGCTTTAGGCGAAGGCGGCGAGGAATACATAGAAACGATCTTAAGTCCCGTAATCGAAAATATTGCCTATGCGGGGCTTGCGGGATACGAAAAGCAAGAGTTCAAGCTGTCGACCAAAGAGGCGTGGTACAACGCGCTTGTCGGCGGGTTTACGGGTACGGTTTTCGAAGGCGCGGGGCTTGTGCCGAATGCGGGGAAGGGGAAGGCAAATGCGGATACGAAAGCCGATATAAAAACGGAGGGCGATGTCAAGACCGATCCCGATGCGGAAACGAAAGCGGAAATTCCCGACACGCAGACCGAAGCGCAGCCGTATCCAATCGCAAATTCAGATACAAAAACCGAAATCGAACCTGATTCGGAACCGAAAGCTCTGGACAACATCGGCGATCTTCAAAACGAAAACAAACCCCAAGCCGAGCCAAAGCGTCTTTCATATAACGACATCAAAACCCTGACCGAAGCGGATTTGCGCGCATACGCGAATGAAGTCAACAACGAATATGCGGATTTCTTACGAAAAACGACGAATTTTACGGAAGAGCAGATCAGCAGTTACAGTGACAAGGTTCAAAAAGAAAGCAATCCCGATACCATCGCCAAAAATATTGACAATCAGTTAAATGAAATTGAAGAGTGGAAAGCAAGGCAGAAGGTGGGGGGAGACGGAAATGTGCAGGATTCTCAGGCTGAGGCGGATGTGAGGGGTGATGAGGATAGAGGTGTTGCTGATAATGATGAGAAAGTTTACGAGAAAAGCACTATTGATGACATGCAGTCACAGGATAAGCGAGAAATAAAAACCAGTATTTTGGATCAAGTCAATGATAAAATCGCTTTCACCGAAGCGGAATTGAAGTCGATGGACGAAACGGAACTGGAAACCGTTATGCTCCGCCTTGCCGAACTCAACGCGCAGGACATGAAGCATATGGGTCTGCCGCAAAATACGGAAACGTATTTAGAGCAGATAGGCAAGATCAAAAACAAGTCGCAGATGATCGGGACAATTAAAAATATTCAGGATGAATTAAGATTCTCGATAAATTCAATCTTCTTGAATAGTACGAAAAATGATGCTACAATAAATGAAATTGAATCTGATAATAAGAGCCGAAATATTAGAGAACGATTCAAAAAATCATCGGAAGAAAAGCAAAATCATATTGCGAAATTGTTAAAAAAATCAACCTGTACTGCAGAGGAATTTGAGCGTTATATTTTAAGATATGCAGGTAAAAAGGCGGCGAGCGAATACAAAAACAGCGGCAATTGGCCTGAAAATTTGCAAATACCTAAAAGCTCATCAGTGCTTAGAGAAGACGGAAGCATTAATTGGGATTTTGCTCCTGAAAACGGTTATATGGTAGACCGTAATGGTCAAGTTATTAAAGAAATATATTTTCCTTTTTACGGAGAAATAATTGACAGATGTGGCCCTGATAACGGAAGATTCGTATGCCCTGTAATTGATGGTAAGATTTTCATTTATGATCAGCGTTCCCTTCCATTTATCGAAGATCCAGATCAATATCATCAATATAAAGTTATAGGAGATTTTTCTAAATTACAAGATTATGTTCAAAAGTGCGGTGATCAGCAGTTAATACAAGTAATAAATGCCTATATAGGTAACTGGTATGGAAAATATGAAAATGCAGTAATCTATAAAGGAACGATTGCAGCAGTTGAAGGATGGGGTAATGGCAGTGGCGTTCAATATGAATTGCCTTTACCTATCGACTGGTTAATCAAAATAAAAATGATTAAGAAAATATAAGAAAGGAGTACTTTATGACAAAAGATGAAGCATTAAGAATAATTGAGGAGGAGCACCTCAATAATTATAACTTTTTTGAAGAGAGATCGCATAAAGAAAATGAGCTTGTTATAAAGCAAGATGAAAACAAATGGATTATTTATAAAGTGAATGAACGTGAGAGTATTGTTAGCGGATCAAAAGAGATTTTCGATACCGAAAGCGAGGCTTTGGATAATTTTATTAAACGCCTAAGGGCGGGTAAATTATTGGAACAGCTTTCAGATGGGAAATATCATTAATATAGCTAGTTTTTTCTTGCCCCGATTGGGGGACATTTAATTAATTACTGAAAAATCTAATTTGAACCAGCTGCGAACCATGCCTTTGAGCAGCATGATGATGACCGCGTTGAGACGATCGGTACGCTGGACACTGCCATCCAAAATACATACAAAAATCAAAATCCGCCGAGGCTGATGCCCGGCGGATTTTTTTATGTACGGCTCAGTTGGTCTGCGTTTTTTGATCGAGCGTGAAGGTGAGGTCGACTGTGACGCTGTCCGTCATGGCGCGGTTGTCATTGGCAGAAGACCACCAGTCGGAAATAACGCCGACCACTTTTGCGGTTCCGCCTGCGGGGATTTCGAGGTTGAGCATAAATTTAGAGGGCAATGTGTTGATTTTGCCGTCAAAGATCATCGGTTCGCCCGTGGAGATCCAGCCGTCGTCGTTCAAATCCACCCATAATCTCAGGTTGAGGAATTCGCCCAGTTCGCCGACCGTCGAAGAAGCGCTGTCGCCCGCTTTGACTTCGGGATCGATGGCAAGATTTTCAAGGTTGGTCACAACGATATTCTTAATGTTGAGATAGCCCTTGATGGTACCGGTGTTGGATAAGTTGTATTCGCTGTGGGGCTGGTTACCGGGAACGACGAAGCATTCGGGATGCACATCGCTCAGATTGAAGAGACGGACGTTTTCATCGGAGCCATTGACCTTCAGATCAAGGGAGCCCGCCGTGAAGGTGTTGGCGTTGCTGGTCCCTGTATCCGAGAACCAGGCAAGGGTGGCGCCGAGCACGCCGGTGAGAGCTAAAGCCAGAATCAGGATGCTGGTAATGAGTTTGCGTTTCATTCTTTTCCTCCGTTCGGAATTGTAATTTCTTCGGGCACGGTGTGCGCCGAAATTGCCGCACAGGCTTATATTGAATCATAACTTGAGCCTGACGAGGCGCCGTTTTTTTGGGTTTTTCCCTTCCGCCGCCTCGCCGCCGCCTTATGTTGTGCGCTTGTTCTTTTAAGTGTTGTTTATGAGAAGAAACCGAAGTTTCGTTATTCGGCTGTTTGAGAATTCTCCGCTGGGTCGGCGTTTTCGTCCGCATCCGGCGTATCGGGCGGGACGGGATCGTCGGACTCTTCTTTGGGCAGCGGCGCGGTGTCGATGCGGTCCGTATCCTCCGGCTCCGGATCGGCGGGTTCATTCTCCTTTTTATCGGGCGTATCCCCATCGACCTGCTCCTGCGCCGGGGGCGCGTCATCGATGGCTTCGGGCTGCGGCTCGGATATCTCTTCGGTTTCCTCCGGCTCCGGCGGAGCGACGATCTCTGTTTTTTCCGGTTCGTCCGGCTGCGGCGTGTCCTTGATCTCCGGCGCTGTCGTTACCGGTTCTTCATCGGAATCTTTTGTCCGGTCATCGTCTTTGATCTCCGGCGCTCCGGTAAGCGGCTCGTCGGTTATTGATTCATCGGGCAGCGCGTCCTTTATATCCTTGCGCTTCTCGTCGGCGTTTTCCGGCTGTTCGATTTCCACTTCGGCTTTCATCCATACGGTAAAGGAGAAATCGGCTTCGCATGTCATAGAGGTGAACGTGCCGCGCTTTAACATAAAACAAAAGCGGTATGTGACGGGCACCGCGATGCGTTCGGTGAAAGCATGATTCTGCTCCTCATCGATCGGCTGCTCGATGATCGGGTTCGGTTCGCCTTCATTTTGCGTGACGCTCACCGAGGCTTCACTGCCCAGCTCCATGCCCTGCAACAGCAGAAGCGGCTCCGTACATGTATCCAAATCGCTGAGGGCAAAAGCCTTTTCCGTTCCTTTATAAACGACTTTCACAGTGGCCGCAACCGCGCCTTCGGCTGTGATCGTCTTTATTTTGTCATCGATTTTGGCCGGCGCGCTGCTTTCGGCTGCAGGGTCATTTTGAACCTTTATTATAGGATCGAGCCATAGATCCGCCGCAAGAGTGCCCTTGTTTCGCAGTACCAGGCTGCCGTCCGCTTCGATTTTATTCATCGCCAGATCCACGCTGCCTGCGGACATCGACATGGAGGCCGAGCGGGAATCCATAAAGGACGCAGATGCCGTGCCGTGGATTGCGAAAACCATATAGGCGGCTATCAGGCCGGAGAGGATCTTCTTTTTCATGGGGATTTCCTCCGTTGTTCTTTGTGATCAGCGCGAGGCGGTTATTCCTCGGGCACGTCCGCTATTTCTGCCGCCTTGGTTTGTTTGATGCCGCGGATGTTCAAGCCTATCTGTTTGATCTCGTAGATCGCAAGCGCCAGGCACGGGAGGATGATCAGCAGCAGGGTGCCTTTGCGGGACTGCATAAAGTCCATCACATAACCCAGCAGCGGGATCGAGAACAGCTGCCTCCCTGCGACCAGAGCCGCCGGAAGCGGATTGATGTCGGGCGTGTCGTTGGCATCGCCCTTGGTGGTGAAGACAAGTCCGCTCGGGGACGATTCATCGATCCGCACGATGCGGTGCGTGACCAGCTGGGAATCGTATTCCGCGCTTCTGAAGGTCACGATATCGCCCACCTTCAGCTCGGCCGGATCAATTTCCTTGATCACGATGACCGAGCCCGTATGGATGGCGGGCTCCATGCTGCCGCTGACGACCTTAAGGATCTGATAGCTGCCGATCGACGGCGTGGTTCCTTCCGCCTTGCTGCGTATGGCTATATAGGATACCGCCACCGCCGCCAGCATAATGAGCACAAACAATCCGTAAGCGATCAAATTCAAGGCCTTCAAAAATCCATTTTGAGCCTTTGCCTGCTGCTTTTCCTGTGATTTTTTCATATGAAACTCCTGTATATCCATTTT
>DAITPG010000015.1:14867-18703 GCA_036833715.1 Eubacteriaceae bacterium
GCCGCTTTAAGATGCAAAAGGAATAGAAAATGTCAGGGAATGGGATTTTTCGAAGAAATATGTAATATTATGATATACTATATTAATATTTATGTTTACATACATAATATAATCGACATAATACAAAAACATTGTAAATTTATGGAATGTGTATAAAAAAATCAGGTTTTGAACTTGTTCGTTATTCCAACCGCCGAGCCGAGGAAAATGAATGCCGCGTATTTGTCACTTCTGTCGGCCCGCCGTCTTGCCTTAAAGCGGCATGTTATGTCAGCTCAGCGCGGTTTATAATCAATATGGCAGGGCAGAGGCAGAGAACATTTGATGGGAAGCGCGCTTTCTGCCCGCAAATCATTTTATAAAAAAATCCCTCGCGGGCTTTTTCGTTCAGCCTGTCAGCGTGCCGACTTTATCGACACTCTGAAGTCAGCCAGGCTTTTTTTATTTACAGAAAGGAGCAGCCTATGAATCCAAAAAAAATGCAGCGGAGGATGCGGTTATGACGATGAGCGCGACGCAAAGCGCGGCGGTGATCCGTAGTTACGCAGGCCTTGCCGGCGTGGATTTTTCGAGCAACCCCAACATGGTGGCGCTCAACCGCTCGCCGGACGCAAAAAACATTTATAAAAATTATAAGGACGACTTGGGACAAGCCATAGAAACAAGGCCGGGGTTTGTTTATCTCGGCAAGGTTTCGTCCAGCAAAACGCACGGCATTCATCTGATTAAAAACACCTGCCTCGTCCATCACGGCTCTGCAATCAGCCGCTGGGTCAATTTCCCTAACGCTTTCGAAAGCGTAAATCTGTCCTTGTTTTCGGGTGTCAGCATGAACTACGGCTTTTCCACATCCTTTATTTTCAGCGATACGATGTACATCATCGACGGCAACTATTATTACGCGTATGACTATGCTGCGCAGACCCTTACGTCTGTGCCCAACTCGGCCGCTTGCTACACGCCGACCACCCGCATCGGAGCCGACCCCGACGGAGGCAGCGGCGTAAGCTATCAGCCGGTGAATCTGCTTACCGGCAGACGAAAAAATTCCTTTGTGGCGGACGGAACCTCAAAGATATTTAAACTGGATGCCGTATCGATTGCCGCCCCGGTCAAGGTGTGGGTCAACGACGAGGAGCTGACTTCCGGATTTACATACAGTACCGCTTCGGGCACGGTAACCTTTACGACGGCGCCTGTCAAGCCGACCACACCCGGGCAGGACAACGTGATCATCGAATTCGGGAAAACTGTAAGCGGTAATGATTCTAAAATCAAAAAATGCACCCTTGCCAAGGTTTTCGACAACCTCGTGTTTTTGAGCGGCAATCCCGATTTTCCGGGTACGGTGTTTCACAGCGAGCTCAACGACCCCACCTATTTTGCCGATACCGGATATTTTGTGGACGGTGACGACGGCGCCGCTGTGAAGGCGCTGGTGCAGGGGTACGGCTCGCTGATCGTGCTCAAGGAGGACCGGCTTGTCGGCTCGAAGGTCTATATCCATACACCGACGATGGTATACACCGACGCGGGCGACGCAAACAGCGAAGTAAAGGCGTATCCGCGCACCGAAACCGAGATCACCGTGGGCGGCAGCTGCGCCGTCAACTTTATGGATGATATCGTATTTGTGTCTCCGCTGGGCATCAAGGGCATCCAGGGCGGAAACGGGCTTGCGCTGCAAAACCGCAGCAGCCTCATCGACACGCGACTGATCGCCGAGCCGAATCTGGCGGCTGCGCGCATGGAGGTGTGGAACAATTATCTGATGGTGTATGTGGACGACAAAATCTATCTGGCCGACAGCCGCCAGAAATACCAGGGCCCGCTGGGCATGGAATACGAATGGTACTATTGGGACGGCATCTGCGCAAGATCCGGCTCCACGGTCTATACGGCCAGCGTACTGCGCGAATACGAAGGCGAGCTTTTCTTCGGAACCACCAACGGCAACATCTACCGCTTCGGCGGCGCAAACGATAATAATCAGCCCATCGTATCCTACTGGACGACTCCGCCCGATTATTTCGGCACGCTCAGCCGCTATAAAAACGTAAGCAAAAAGGGCGCTGTCATCGAGATCAAACGCATGGACAACGCCATGATCAAGGTCGATGTGAGCACCGACCGCAATCCCGAATTCCAAAACGTGCTGTCGGCTTCCACCAAAAGTATGTTCAGCTTTATAGGGTTTTCATTTGCGGGACTTCAGTTCGGCACCGACATCAAGGGGATCTTATCCTTTAAGCCCAAGCGCAAAAAGATCCAATACATGACGATGAAATTTTATTCCGACACGCTGAATATTCCGTTCGGCGTTTACGGCGCATCCGTGGAAGCGGAAATATTAAATTATATCAAGGGGTAAAATATGGCATTAACGCAATTAACAAAAACGCTCAATTACATTTCGGCGCTCGACAACACGCCCGGGCTGCAGCCCGAGCAGCTCAAAGAGAAATTCGATCAGGCCGCAGGCGAGATCAAAACCTATATCAACGGCACGCTGATCCGCGATCTTGAATCCTACAACCTTTCGACATCCTTTTTGGTCAACAACCTGACTTCGGGCGGAACCACCAAGGCGCTGACGGCGGAAATGGGCAAGCAGCTAAACACAGCCGTGCAGGCCATACCCGTTGTTGTCAACGATCTGAGCACCGGCGGAACGACCAAGGCTTTGTCCGCCGAACAGGGCAAAGTATTGAATACAGCTTTGGCAGGCAAACAAAAGACGATCACCTCCGGCACGGCAGCGCCCAGCGGCGGAGCCAACGGCGATATCTATTTGAGGTATTGAGATGACACTATGGTTGAGCGGAACAATAAACGAAAGCGACATCAGCATACCCAACAATACTTCTAATGTAACTGTAAATATCTATGCGAACTGGAACTGGGGGACATGGGCAGCTGACAATCCCGACGGAACCATCACGATTGACGGAACGAATTACGCATTCAAAGCCAATTTCAATACCGGTGAATCATCGTCGGGTTCGCAACTTCTTATGACAAAAAGCAAGATCGTTACGCATAACTCGGACGGGTCAAAAACCGTCAGTTGCGCTTGCGAGTATGACGGAAATGGTGATTATACCGTATCTTGGAGCGATTCTAAAAGCTTAACAAATATCCCGCGCGCTTCGGTTCTGGGCACGGTAAGCGCCTTTAATCTCGAAGATGCCTTCAGTGCGTCCGTCACCAAGTACTCCGCGTCCTTTACAGACAAGCTGGAACTGTTTTTGGACAGCAGCCTCATCGCAACGCGCAGTGCCTACACCAACGCGGCGGCCGTCAGCCTGACCGACGACGAAATCCTCACCGCCTACCGTCTGATGGGCACAAGCGAAACGGATACGTTTACGTTCAAGCTGTCCACTTACAGCGGGACCACTCTGCTTGGCACGTCAACCAAATCGGCAGCGGGCACCAGTGCGGGCACGATGAAAATCCGCGTAAACGGCGCATGGGAGCGCGCCGTGCCCTATGTGCGGGTGAGCGGCGTATGGAAAAAAGCGCTGGGGCTCTCGTACAACTCTTCATGGAAACGAGGTAAAGCTTAATGGCAAGCACCACACCCAATTACACGATCACCGACCCGGGCGCCTATCTGTCCGAAATGAAACGCCTGCAGCAGCAGGCTATCGACGACATGCTGGACCAGCAGAGAATTAAAAACCAATACGCTCTCAAGCAGGCGGACGAATCCCTGCTGGGCGCCAACCGCGCAAGCTCGGTCGGCTATATGCAAAAGATCAATCCCTACGGCGCGCAGAACGAATCGCTCGCCAGCGCGGGGCTCAATTACAGCGGCGCGGCGGAGACCTCCT
>DAITPG010000016.1:0-17684 GCA_036833715.1 Eubacteriaceae bacterium
ATCGCAGCTGAGCGAAGGCGCGGCCGATCTCGCCGAAGGCACCGACGAGCTTGACGAGAACGTATCGACCCTGGCGACTTCCTCAAGCGACCTGTACAACGCAGCTTCGCAGATCAATTCCGGCCTTTCGGATCTGCGGGACGGACTTGCGGAATATAAGGGCGGCACCGCACAAATGAAAAGCGAAACGGCAAACATGGAGGACGAAATGACGGAGCAGATCAACGCGCTCATCGACAGCATTTCGGGCAGCGGTGATAAAGTCGTTTCGTTTGTATCCGATAAAAATACCAATATTACGGCTTTGCAATTCGTTCTGAAAACATCGGAGATCAAAGCTGAGAAAAAAGCAAACGAACAGATTACGACGTCCGTCAAGCTGAACTTTTGGCAAAAATTCCTGAAACTGTTCGGTGTAGAAAAATAGGCTGCTTATAGCTCGAAACACAAATATGCATCTTTATTCGCGCTATAGACGATTCCTATACTTTAAAACATCAGAACATCCTACATTCAAACATATAAATCAGATGCGAAAAACCGTCGGAACATAACTGCTCCGGCGGTTCTTTATTATAAATATACAATTATTCTGTTAATCAAATCTTTTTCTGAGCCGCCTATGTTTCAGTATGCGCCGATCTTGCGGAAGCGGTCATAGCGGCGGGCGGTGAGTTCTTCGGCGCTGAGCGTGGCGTTTTCCTTCAGCTTTTGGTAAAGCGCGTTTTCAAGCTCCGTAAAGACGCTTTCGAAGTTTTTGGGCGGTTCGGGAATGATTTTTTCGATGACGCCGAGGCTTAAAAGATCTTCGGCCGTCAGCTTTAAACATTCCGCGGCTTGTTTGACTTTGGACGAATCCTTCCAAAGGATGCTGGCGCAGCCCTCGGGGGATATGACCGAATACAGGGCGTTCTCGAGCATCCACACCTCGTCTGCCACAGCCAGCGCAAGCGCGCCCCCGCTGCCGCCTTCGCCGATGATCACGGATACGATGGGCGTCTTGAGCGTCATCATTTCCATTAGGTTTTCCGCAATGGCCTGCCCCTGCCCGCGCTCTTCGGCTCCGATGCCGCAATACGCGCCGGAGGTGTCCACCAGGCAGATCACTGGACGGTGGAATTTTTCGGCCAGCTTCATTTGACGGAGCGCCTTTCGGTACCCTTCGGGATGAGCCGCGCCAAAATTGCGCATGATTTTTTCTTTGGTGGTGCCGCCCTTTTCAAGGGCGATCACCGTCACCGGCATATCCTTTAAGCGTCCGATGCCCGCAATCACTGCCCGGTCGTCGCCGAAGCAGCGGTCGCCGTGCATTTCGGTAAAATCCGAAAAAATGCGGTTGATATAATCCATGCCCGTCGGCCTGCCTTTGGCCCGGGCGATCTTTACTCTTTCATATGCTTCCATTATTTTGCCTCCCCGTGCAGCGATAGGATGCCTGCAAGGTAATCCCGCTGCACGCGGCGATCCACGATGGCGTCCACAAAGCCTTTTTGCAATAAGAATTCAGCCCGCTGGAAGCCTTCCGGCAGCTTTTGGCGGATGGTCTGCTCGATTACGCGCGGGCCCGCGAAGCCGATGAGGGCGCCGGGCTCGGCTAAAATAATATCCGCTTCCATCGCAAAGCTGGCGACAACGCCGCCCGTGGTGGGATCGGTAAGTATGGCGATATAGAGCAAGCCTGCGTCGCTGTGGCGCTTGACAGCGCCGCTGACCTTGGCCATCTGCATCAGCGACAGGATGCCTTCCTGCATGCGCGCGCCGCCCGATACCGTAAAGCCGATCACGGGCAGTTTCTGCTGCAGCGCGTATTCAAACATGCTGGTGATCTTTTCGCCCACGGCCGTGCCCATGCTGCCCATCATAAAGTAGGGCTCCATAATAAAAACCGCGCATTTTAGACCGTTGATCTCCGCAGTGCCGCAGATAACGGCTTCTTTTTCGGCGCTTTCAAGACGGGCGTTTTTGAGCTTTTTATCGTAATCGGGGAATTCAAGCGGGTTGGACGCGCTGATGTCCCCAAACATCTCGTGAAACGAATTCTCATCAAAGACCATATGCGCGCGCTGTCTGGCATTGAGCCTGAAATGATGCCCGCAGAATGCGCAGATGTTGCCGTTGTCGGCCAGCTCGCTGACAAACAGCGTCGATTTGCACGACGGGCAGGGGATGCACATTTCGTCGGGAACGATGGGGGAAGCGACTTTCGCGTGCTTGCTGAAATTTTCCAGCTCGTTGCTCGGTTTTTTAAATAATCCTTTGCGCAGCATGGCTTAGCCTCTTTTCTCCATAAAGTCGGTGTAATAGTCGGCCGAAACAAATTCGGAATCGGATAATATTTTTAAATGCAGATCGCCGTTGTGCTCCACGCCTTCGATTACCAATTCGCATAAAGCCGCTTTCATTTTGCGGATGGCCTCTTCTCTCGTCTTTGCGTAAACGATCAGCTTGCCGATCATGGCATCGTAAAACGGCGGTACGATATAATCCTGATACAGCGCGGTGTCAAAGCGCACCCACGGGCCGCCCGGGATATGCAGCAGCGTGATCTTTCCGCTGCTGGGGCGGTAATTTTGGTCCGGATTTTCGGCGTTGATCCTGCATTCGATGGCGTTGCCGTCGATTTTAACATCCTGCTGAGTGAAGGAGAGCGGCTGGCCGGCGGCGATGCGTATCTGCCATTTGACCAGATCGATGCCCGTGACCATTTCGGTGACGGGATGCTCCACTTGCAAACGCGTGTTCATTTCCATAAAATAAAAATTGCGGTCCTTGTCAAGCAAAAATTCGATGGTGCCCGCGTTGCGGTAATCGACCGCCTTGGCAGCCTTTACCGCAACCTCGATCATCTTTTGCCGGATATCTTCCGTTACGGCCGCGGAGGGACTTTCCTCGATGAGCTTTTGATTTTTGCGCTGTACCGAGCATTCGCGCTCGCCCAGCGCGACGATGTTGCCGTAATCGTCGCAAAGCAGCTGCATTTCGATATGCTTTGCCGGATAAAGGAATTTTTCAAGATAAACGGCGCCGTCGCCGAACGCGTTTTTCGCTTCGGACGAAGCCGTCAAAAATGCCTGTTCAAACTCCTCGGCGGCCTCCACCTTGCGGATGCCTTTGCCGCCGCCGCCCGCGCGGGCTTTCACCAAAAGAGGATAACCGATCTTGTCGGCTGCCGCCTTGGCCTCCTTGACATCCTCGATGACATCACATCCGGGGATCACGGGAACGCCCGCTGCAACCATGGTCTTTCTGGCGGCGTCCTTATCGCCCATTTTGGATATGATCTCGGCGTTGGGACCGATGAAGGTGATGCTGCATTCGGCACACAGCGCGGCAAAGCGCACGTTTTCGGAAAGAAGCCCGTAGCCGGGATGAATGGCTTCCGCGCCCGCGGCTACGGCAGCCGAAAGGATGGCCGGCATATTCAGATAGCTTTGTCTCACAAAGGGAGGGCCGATGCAGATGCTTTCATCCGCGAGGCTGACATGCAGCGCCTCCCTGTCGGCTTCCGAAAACACGGCGACGGTGGCGATGCCCATCTCTTTGCAAGCGCGGATGATGCGCACGGGGATCTCTCCGCGGTTGGCGATGAGTATTTTTTTAAACAAGTGGGATCACCTCGCTATTTGACCAGGGCAAACGAAAATTCACCCTTTGCGCATAATTTGTCTTCCACATACGCTTTGCCTTCGGCAAAATAAAACGGATGCTTGCTGTTGGTAATGGAGCATTCCATGCGGATGGTATCGCCGGGAAGCACTTTGTTTTTGAATTTGACGTTGTTGAGCCCCGTGAAATAGGGCGTTGCGCCTTCGGCTTTACCGGCAAGCAATACGCAGCAGGTCTGCGCCATGATCTCGCATAAAATGACACCGGGAACCACGGGATTGCCCGGGAAATGTCCCGAAAGGAAAAATTCGTCGCCCTTGACCGTATAGCTTCCCACGGCCTTGTTATCTTCTACCGCTTCGGCTTCATCCACTAAAAGCATGGGCTCGCGGTGCGGAATGATTTTTTTGATTTCTTCTCTGTTCATAGGGTTATCCTCCGTTAAAAGACCTTAAAGAGCACTTGGTTGTATTCGACCAAATCGCCGTTTTGAACCGATATGTCGACAATCTCGCCGTCGACCTCGGAAGTGATTTCATTCATGACCTTCATGGCTTCGATGATGCAAAGCGTATCGCCCTTTTTGACTTTGCTGCCGACGCTCACAAAGGGCTCCGCATCGGGCGAGTTGGCGCTGTAGTAAATGCCGACCATAGGTGATTTGACAAGCTTGGCTTTGTTGATGTCGACCACCTTGGCTTCCGCAGGCTGCGGAGCGGTTTTTTCCTCTTCTTCGTGTTCGGGCGGTTCATGGACGAGAGAGACGCGGTGCACGGTGTTTTCGTCCTTCAAGATCGTGCGCTCCAGACGGATCTTTAAGTCATTTTCCGAGATCTCCATCAAGGTGAGCGATGAGTTTTCCATCATTTGTATAAGGGATTTGATGTCTTTGATATTCATAAGCAAACGCTCCTTTATGCCTTTTTAAAAGCGAGACAGGCGTTGTGGCCGCCGAAGCCGAGCGAGATGGACATGGACAGATCAAGCTGTTGCATACGCGCCTTATTGGGTACGTAATCCAGATCACATTCCGGGTCGGGCACTTCATAGCCGATGGTCGGCGGGATGATGCCGTTTTGCAGCGCCAGCACGGATGCTACGGCTTCGATGCCGCCCGCCGCGCCGAGCGTGTGGCCCGTCATGGATTTGGTGGAACTTACAAGCACGCGGCTTGTTTGATAGTCAAACGCTTTTTTGATGGCCAGCGTTTCCGCCTTGTCATTGAGCGGAGTGCCTGTGCCGTGCGCGTTGATATAGACGGAGCCGTTTTTATCGGCTCCCGCTTCGTTTAAAGCCAGCCGGATGGCATTGGCGCCGCCCGCGGCTTCGGGGTGAGGAGCCGTCATGTGATGGGCGTCGCAGGTGTTTCCGTAGCCCGCAAGTTCGGCATAAATTTTAGCGCCGCGGTTTACCGCGTTTTGATATTCTTCCAATATAACCACGCCCGCGCCTTCGCCGAGCACAAAGCCTTCGCGGCGTTTGTCAAACGGCAGGGAGCTTTCGAGCGGGATGTTTTTGGTGCTGAGCGCCATCATATTGCCAAAGCCTGCGATGGCCAAGGGAACGACGGTGGCTTCCGCCCCGCCCGCGATGACCGCGTCCGCATAGCCGTGCTTGACTGCGCGGAAGGCTTCCCCGATGGCGTGGGAAGAGGTCGCGCAGGCAGTCACAACGGGAAGGCAGGGGCCCTGCGCGTTAAAACGGATGGCGATATTGCCCGCGGCGATGTTGGATATCATCATGGGAATAAAGAAAGGGGAGACTTTTTTTGGGCCGGATTCCAGCAGCTTGCCGCATTCGTTCACAAACGTCTGCATGCCCCCGATGCCGGAGCCGATATAAACGCCCAGGCGTTCGGGTTCGATGCCCGATAGTCCGCTGTCGGCCATTGCCTGCACGGCCGCCGCCATGGCGTACTGCGCGTAGGGATCCGATCTGCGCGCGTCGTTTTTATCCATATAAAGCGTAGGGTCAAAATCCTTCACCTCACCGGCGATCTTGACCTTCAGTTCCGAGGTGTCGAATTTGGTTATGAAATCGATGCCGCAGGTGCCGGCGATCAGATTGTTCCAGAAAGTCGCGACATCGTTTCCGACGGGCGTGATGACGCCGAGCCCGGTTATTACCACTCTTCTCATAATCAGTAAGCATCCTTTCAATCAGGCTGCTGAAAAGACCGAAATGCGATCCTAAGGTTTATAAGTATAAAATTGAAGGATCGCTTGCTGTGCTGCATAAGCCTTCATGTTCATTCACGTAGATCAATGTAATTCGCAAAATCGCTTCTCGATTCTGCTCATGATATCAGAAGTATTAAGTATAGCTTGACAAATTAATGTCCTATACGTGTTTCTCTCCTGCCGGCTTATGCGCCTTGCCTTCGGTCTTATCAGTGCGCCTGCTTTTGCTGACTTCGTCAGCTTTGGGTTCATGTTTAAATTTTTCAAA
Organism: Eubacteriaceae bacterium; assembly: GCA_036833715.1. Lineage (GTDB taxonomy): Bacteria > Bacillota > Clostridia > Eubacteriales > Anaerofustaceae > JBGMEA01. The sequence continues at coordinate 6,055 of DAITPG010000016.1, forward strand.
TTTATCAGTTCAAACAGTATTTAATATTATACAATATAATCGCATAATTACAGGCACTTTGTTTGATCGTGTTCGATTTTTATTCGGACTATCGGGGAGCCTGCTTTTGCTGACTTCGTCAGCGTTTTTGTGATTTTAAGTAAGTGAATTAGTATTTAAAGCAATTATTTGGTATTTTAGTATCAATAATCTGATATTCAGAATTAGTCCGTGAGTCGTATCGGCTCAATCTACATATAAAGGCCGCCGTCGACTTTAATGATCTCGCCGGTGATGTAAGCGGCGCTGTCGCTGGCTAAAAATACCGCTGCGTTTGCCACATCGTCTACGCTTCCCATGCGTTTCATTGGGATGGCGGCGACGTAGGCTTCCTTGGTTTTATCCGACAATTTATTGGTCATATCGGTAACGATAAAGCCGGGCGCGATGGCGTTGCAGGTGATGCCTCTTGCGCCAAGCTCCTTTGCCACGGATTTGGTGAGGCCGATAAGACCCGCCTTTGCAGAAGCGTAATTCGCCTGCCCCGCGTTGCCCATCATACCCACCACTGAGGCGATGTTGATGATGGAGCCGCTGCGTTTTTTTGCAAAAAGCGTATAGATATTTTTGATCATGTTAAACGCGCCTTTGAGATTGGTTGCGATCACGGCATCAAAGTCTTCTTCTTTCATGGCGAGAATCAGATTGTCGCGCACGATGCCCGCATTGTTCACAAGGATGTCAATGGTGCCGAAATCGGCTGCCGCTTGATTGATCATCTCCTGCGTTTTTGCAAAATCGGTGATGTTGCATTCATAAATTTCGGCTTTTACGCCCAGCGCTTCTATGGTTTGTTTGACTTCTTTCGCAGGCGCCGCATCGCCGATATAATTGATCGCTATATTGGCGCCGTTTTGCGCCATTTTGATCGCAATGGCTTTGCCGATGCCCGTGGATGAGCCGGTTATTAGGGCTGTCTTTCCTTTTAACATATCTTTCCTCCTCAGGCTGCTGAAAAACTCGAAACACAAATTTTAGTTTTAAAGAATCAAGCATAGCTTGATTAATTTTTGTCAATTTGTTTGCTGCGTTGCATGAATATTTATTCTCGCTTGCATATGTCTAATATGCGGCGCTCGCCTAAATGTTCACGCGCCTTGCCTTCGAGCTTTTCAGTGCGCCTGTTGTTTGGCTGACTGGGTCAGCGATTAAATCAACAAAGCCTTGATAAGGTCAAGTCACTTTTTATTCAGCCTGTTTTATTAATGATAAGGCATTTTCTAATGTCTGTTTGTTTTCGACGTTAAATGTTTTTGCGTCCGGCAGAATCTTATTGATGAGGTTGACGAGGGTTTTTCCCGCGCCGACTTCTATGAATATATCGAATCCGGCTGCGTGCATGGCTTCGATGATCTGCTGCCAGCGCACGGGATGGTCGATCTGGTTTAAAATCAGCGCTTTCATCTCGGCTGCGTCCTTTGGATAAAGCTGCGCCGAATAATTGGAGTATACGGGGATGTCGCAGGCATTTAAATCCGCCGCCATCAGTATCGGCGTTAGTTCCGTAACGGCCTCGGCCATAAAAGGGGAATGAAACGCGCCGCTGACCGCCAAAGGAAGGCCTTTGCCGCCTGCCGTCTTTACATCTTCCGCAAAGATTTTGAGCGAATCTTTGCCGCCCGCGACCACAAGCTGTCCGGGGCAGTTGTAGTTGACGGGGAACACATCGCTATACTTCGCGCAGAGTTCCTCCACCTTGTTGTTGCTCAGTTTTACGACGGCCATCATGGCGCCGCCGGTTTTTTCCGCCGCTTTGTGCATGGATTTTCCGCGTTCGCATATAAAGGAAAAGCCGTCGATGCCGGTGAACACGCCCGCAAAATTGAGAGCCGCGATCTCGCCGAGTGAAAAGCCCGCCACCGCGTCGGGGACAATGCCCGCTTCCTTTAAGGCTTCCGCCGCCGCCAAATCCGCGCAAAACAGACAGGGCTGGGTATTGACGGTAAGGGAAAGCTCATCCCTGGACGCTTCAAAACATTGCTTGGATGTGCCGGGACGTATAAAATCCGCTGTATCAAAGACTTTTTTTGCGGCCGGGGAAGTTTCGCACAGCTCGCGGCCCATGCCGGCGTACTGCGCGCCCTGCCCCGAAAACACAAACGCTATTTTACCCATTTGCACTGATCCTTTAAGACCGCTTCCGCTTCGACGAACATTTCCTTAATGATCTCCGCGGCCGGCTGTTCCTTCTTCACCAGCGCGGCGATCTGTCCCGCGAGAAAGCAGCCGTTGGTTTCGTCACCTTCCTTAGCGGCAAGGCGCAGCGCGCCCGAGCCGAGCTTTTCAAGCTCTTCGTTGCTGATTGTGCTGTCATATTCCTTTTGGAAAAACTCTCTGGCGAACGGGTTTTTGAGCTGCCTTACGGGATGCCCCAAGCGTTTGCCCGTGGTGATGGTGTCTATGTCCTTGGCTTTTAAAACTTTGTTTTTATAATTTTGATGTACCGGGCATTCTTCGGCCACCAAAAATCTTGTGCCTACCTGCACGCCGGAAGCGCCCAGCGCAAACGCCGCCGCAATGCCTCTGCCGTCGGCGATGCCGCCCGCAGCAATTACAGGAATCTTTACGGTATCGCAGATCTGCGGCACCAGAACCATGGTGGTGAGTTCGCCGATATGCCCGCCGGATTCGCCGCCTTCGGCAATCACTGCCGAAGCTCCGCTGCGTTCCACCAGTTTGGCTACAGCGGTGGAGGGAACCACAGGGATCACTTTGATGCCGGCAGCCAGCCAGGCCTTCATGTATTTGGACGGATTGCCCGCTCCCGTGGTGACGACTTTGACGCCTTCGTCGATGACGAGCTGGGCGACTTCGTCCGCAAACGGGCTCAGCAGCATGATGTTGACGCCGAAAGGCTTATCCGTAAGCTGTTTGGCTTTTTTGATCTCAGCTCCCAGCCAGGCAGCGTCCGCGTTTCCCGCGGCGATGATGCCGAGACCGCCCGCGTTGGATACGCCCGCGGCAAGGGATGCATCCGATATCCAGGCCATTCCGCCCTGAAAGATCGGGTATTCGATGCCGAGAAGTTCGCAAAGTGGTGTTTTGATCATAACAATCTCCTTATTTTGCCGCTTCGATGAGTTTGACGATGTCGCCGATGGTTTTGATGTCTTCGGTCATTTCGATGGTCACGCCGAATTCTTCTTCAAAATTCATGACAAGCTCTACGGTATCCAGCGAATCCAGGCCGAGATCGGCAAATGCCGTTTCCATGGTGATGCCTTCCGCATCGCATTCCTTATAGTCTACTAAGATTTTTACTACTTTTTCAAATACCATTTTGATATCCTCCATATTTTATGTATTCTTTTTTTTGTTTTTATATTGAACCCTTTCGGGAATTCAAACCGATTTCGTCTGTATTTGTTTATTGTTTTTCCTGTTACTACGCAAAGCTTAAAATGATTGTCGACGAAAGACTTTGCGTTTATACACTACTTTTATTTGCACCATCTAACCAAGCAGGCGCCTGTGGTAAGCCCTCCGCCGAAGGCGGACATTGCGAGAATATCGCCTTTTTTAAACATCCCCTTGCGCGCATATTCGTCAAGCAGGATGGGGATGCTGGCCGATGAGGTGTTTCCGTATTCTTCGATGTTGGTAAGATATTTTTCCTTTGATATGTTGAGTTTGCTTTTGGCCGTTTCGATGATGCGTGTGTTTGCCTGGTGCAGCAGCACATGATCCACATCGTCTTCCGTAAGTTCCGCTTCGTTAAGCACATCCCGGATATCTTTCATGATGGCGTTCACCGCAAACTTGAATACTTCCTGTCCCTGCATGGATAAATAAGAAGGCCTGATTTCGGCATTGGAATAAGGGCAGCAGCCTTCTGTGCCGGGGATGGAAAGAAGATCGCTTCCCACGGCGGTCAGCTTGCCCGATAAATAATCATTTCCCTCCGAAAGCACAACAGCTCCGGCTCCGTCGCCGAACAATACGCAGGTCGCGCGGTCGGTCCAGTCCACCATTTTAGACATAGCCTCCGCCGAAACGATCAGTACTTTTTTTACCTTTCGGCGTTCAAAATAGCCCAAAGCGTTATCCAGCGCGTATACAAAGCCCGAACATGCCGCGTTGATATCGAAGGCGGGGCAGGCAGCGCCAAGCCTTGCCTGCAGCATGCAAGCCATCGAGGGAGTCATATAATCCCCGCGGATGGTGGAACAGATGATCAGATCGAGCTCCTGCGCGGTTGTGCCCGCATCCTTAAGCGCGCGTTCCGCAGACAAAGCTGCGAGATCGGTAATGGTTTCGTCCGTTAACAGATGCCGCCGTGCTATTCCCGTTCTGGTTTTGATCCATTCATCGGATGTATCGATGATTTCGGATAAGTCCTTGTTGGTTTTTATGGTATCGGGACAGGCACTTCCGGTACCGATGATCGAAAAGCTCATTGATCTTCCTCCGTATGATCCAATTTATTTTTAAAAAAGCGGTCAAGCTTGACGATCCCATTAAGCATGACGGTTTTTTCATCCTCCGACAAATCCTTGGTGACCGCGCGAACCATACGGATGTGAAAATACTGATGCACTGCATTGATGCGCTGTCCCTGCTCCGTCAAAGTGACATAAACGACTCTTCCGTCGTTGGTGCACCGTTCTTTTTTTACGTAGCCTTTGGCAAGCAGTTTATTGATGGCGACGGTAACGGAGGGCAGCGTAATTTCCATATCCTCGGCGATGTCGCTGATGGTGCGGCCCTTTTCGGTATTTTTGCCGACCGCCTCGATGAGATGCAGTTCGTTGATCGAAAGATTAAAATTGTTGGTGCTTTTGATCAGCTGTTCCTCAACTTTAAGAATCGAGCGGAACGTATCCACAAGCATTCTGTTGAGTTCTTCCGAAAAAGATTCCATGGATTCCTCCAAATATAATTAGATAGACAAACTAATTATATAAGAAATTTTATTTTTTACCAACAGCAGGGGCCCACTTTTCCAAAAAACTTTTCGGCAGGGATCGATACGGATTTTATTTGATTGACAATGAGCGCAGGAAATATTTCCATGTTAACAGTATTTCATATGATTATTTAAATTTAATTAGAAAAAATTCCGTTTGTTACTCGCACTGATTTTAATTCAGAAGAAATTGTACCAAAAAAGACTTTATTTAACGCATTCAGGCCGTTATCATTTACAATAAAATATCAGAAAGCAAAAATTATAAATCAAAAAAAATGATTATCTGATTTTTAATAGGATTTCCATCTTAACTGTGAGAATGCTCTGCCATAGTACAGTAATGCTCCGCGCTTATCAATCCCGTTTTTTCGTTCCGAACGGACAGATTCTCTGACGGCATAGATCATTAAAAAAGCAATAAAAAAGCCCATAAAATAGTTGAGCCATTCCCAGCCGGTCAAAATGCGTACGGTAAGCAATAGAAAAACCATTCCCAGCAAGCCGAACACGACGGATACCATGCGGTATTCGGCTGACCGATCAAGCTTATTGCGCTCCTCCGCCGAAGCGAACAGCACCGTATTTGATAAGATTGGTCCTTTTTCAATAAAAGCAAAGTAGGCATAAATCAGAAGCGCTGCTGAAATTACGCCCGTAATTATTGAAACGATGATAGGGCCTGTCTGCATTTTAAATCACCTCATATCGTACTTTTTAAAGTGTGGTACTTTGTCTTAATAACGCTTAAACAGTGACAGAATATACGCCGGATAAAACGGATCATACTGCGTGATATAAGCAGAAAGGTTAAAGGCTCGCTTCTAATTTGCAAGTTATCTCAGTCTGTTTCTTACGATGTGACCTCTCATCCTCGCTAAAAGTAAGGGAGCGTACGCTGCCGTCAGCGATACGATTATAAACAGGGGCAGCAGATGCAGCGCCGCGGTCAGTTCGGCAGTGATCGCAACGCCCGTGAGCGGCTTTCGCAGTACGGCGGAAAAATAACCCGCCATGGATATAACGGATAATACGCAGATCAAAACCGAATCCGCGCCCAAAAACAAAACAAGCGCCGCGCCGAAAGCCGAGCCGATGCACGCCCCCACCGTCAGTATTGGAAATATTGTGCCGCCGGGCGCGCCCGAAGAGATGCAAACGACGGCAAATACAAACTTAACTGCCAGCAAAAGCAATATCGACGAAAAAAGAAGCTGCCCTTGTTCTGCCGTTTGAATAATGTCGATGCCGTTTTGCGAAGCCGCGGGAAACAATAAAAAGATCAAAAGAGCAAGCAGAAACGGAATAAATAAAAAAACGGTACGAAAGGAAGCTTTCATTCGGCCAAAGAAACCACCGAGCAGAGTCGTCAGTTTGTTTTGAAGCAAACCGAACAAAGCAAGCGCAAGGCCGAGCAGCGCGCACAACCACAATAGATGAGGCGAAGGAATGCGCAGGGAGCGAAAATCAAACAAGGTTTGGTAGCCGAACACAAAGCGGGAAAGCGCAAATGCCGTAGTGGAAGAGAGCGCTATCGGCACCAGATTGGCCCGGGTAGGCTTCATGCGAAGACCCTCATACGCAAAAAAGATGCCGCTGACGGGAGCGCCGAAGGCGCCCGCAAGACCCGCCGCCGCTCCGCAGACGAGCCACAGTTTTTTTTGATGATCTGCTGTTTTCACCAAAGAATACATGCCTTTGGCGGCCATGGCGCCCAGCAGCACGGAAGGACCCACGCGGCCCAGAAAAAGGCCGCCGAAAATGCAGAGAACGCCTGCAAGAAATTTGGACCACAGCACGGTTAGCCAGCTTAATTTTGTCTGCCCTTCCAGCTCGTTTTGCAGCTGCGCGATGCCTCCGCCCGAAATCATCGGTTCTAAACGCATGAGTCTTGCGACAAGCAGGCTGAGCCCCAGCACGATCAGCAGCCAGAGCGCAAAAAAGAAAGGCCTGCTTTTAATATGCGGCAGGATCCCGTGAAAAGCCTGATCGGCGCTGTCAATGCAGATGCGGTAGAGGATCGCCAAGAGACCCGAAACGACTCCGATCCCAAGCCCCTGTGCCGCGGAATGAACCGGCAGCGGAAATCGTAAGATGTTTTGCTGTGTGTGGGAACTTTCGCTTTCCATTTTGCCTTGATCTCCGGATGTTAGTATATGGTTTTATTGGATTTTATAACGGTAATAATCGTTTTGCATGTCGACGGCAAAGCCGCTTGATTCATAAAGCTTAAAAGCCGCCGCATTTTTGCTGTTGACCTCCAGCGCGATCTGCGCGCAGTCGATTTTTATCAGCTCTGTTAGCAGCAGCGAGAGCATCTGCCGTCCGTACCCGCGTCCCTGAAGCTGCGGCGATATGCCCAGTCCGTAGATCATTCGTTTGTCCAGTTCCTTGTGATTGACGCTGCACAGGCCGATCACCTCTCCGTCGACCATTGCGTAATAGGTGGTCATATCCGAAGCTTTCAGACTGTTTTCCATCAAGGTTTCCGCGGCCGAAATCTCTTCGTTAAAAATAGACGCGCTTAAACCCGCAAGCAATTGCTTATCCGCCGTTGCCGCCTGCTTTATCGTCATTTTACCTTCATTAGGCGGAGCAACAAACCGTGTTTTGTCTATTTTCATCGTGTATTCCGAAAATTCGTATGCGGCCTTCAGATTTTCAAGCACGGGCAAGGCATCTATTCCGTTGGTTTCGCGTACAAACAATATCTCCGGCACGTGATGTTCTCGCAATTCGTCAACGGCGGTTTCCAGCAGTTGGGTGAACAAGCCTTGTCTTCGGCGATCCGGATGAACAAAAGCGGATATTTCGGCTTCGTGCGGCATGGGCATAAACAAAAAGAGAAAAGCGGACAGCTGCCGGTCTTCATACAGCAAATAAAAGGGGCGGATGCTTTTATCGCAGTTGAAATCCGTCGACAAAAACACATCCCCTTTTAAATTTTCGTGTTGCTCGCATAGCTTGATAAGCGCGTCGATTTCATTGAGCTGCCGTTCGTTTACTTCAGGCAGCGTTAAAATTTCCAAGTTTTCTCCTTGCCGCGCCGTTCATTTAACCGGCGCAAGAATTCCTTGCTATTTTAGGAAGCCCTGCACAATGACCTCTTCGGCTTCGGTTTCGTTCATGCCCAGCGTTTGCAGCTTGATGAGCTGGTCATTGTTGATGCGCCCGATGGCTGCCTCATGCACGATCTGCGCATCGGCGTGGTTGGCCGTGATCTCGGGTATGGCGCTGATCTTGGCGCTGTCCATGATGATGGAATCGCACTGCACATGCGCACGGCAGCGGTTGTTGCCGATGGCTCTGGGATGAAATACCTGGTTGGAAACATCCTTGGCTACCGAGCGGGAAATGATCTGCACGACCGAATCCTCGCCGTCCAAATAAATATCCACGTTGGATTCGGCATTCTGCGCTCCGTGCGTCATCAGGCGCTCTTCCAACACGAGCTTTGCGTCCTTGCCCAGATGGGCGGTGGTATCGCGTTTTGTGGAATCAACGCCCTTGATCTGTACAAGCTCCATTTGACAAAAGGAGCCTTCCTCCATCTCCACGATGGTGGTTGGGTTGAGCACGCGCGATCCGCTGCCTTCGCCTTCGCCGTAATGCTTTTCGACATAGCGCAGCTTGGCGTTTTTTCCGATATGGAAGTTGTGAATGCCGTCATGCTCGCTTTTGCCCGAGCCGTCGTTATGGATGCCGCAGCCCGCGACAATCAGTACGTCCGCGCCTTCGCCCACATAAAAGTCATTGTATACTAGATCTTCCACGCCGCTTTCCGTAAGAATTACGGGTATATGAACGCTTTCGTTGACTGTGAAAGGCTTAATTTCGATATCGATGCCCGGTTTGTCTGTCTTGGTGGTAATGATGATGTTATCGGTGGACTGCCTGCCCGCGCCTTCGCCGTTTCTTCGGATATTGTAGGCGCCTTTCGGGACGCCGTGCAGATCGGCGATGGAAGCGAGTAGATTCTGCTCGATTTGATTCATGCGGTGAGTCCTCCGTCTTTCTTCAGTTCGCAGCTTTCGTCGAATTCGCCCAAAAGCTCGGGCATGATGGCATCCTTCGCGCCGCGGGTGCGGATCTTCCCGTTTGCGATCACGATGATTTCATCCGCCATCTGCATGATCTTTTCCTGATGGGAGATGATGATCACGCTGTCATGGATGTTTTTGCTCATCGATTTAAAGCTGTTGACGAGCATGGTGAAGCTCCACAAATCGATGCCGGCTTCGGGCTCGTCAAAAATAGCCAAACGCAGTTTGCGCGCCATCAGCGTGGCGATCTCGATGCGCTTCACTTCGCCGCCCGAAAGGGACGAATCGACTTCGCGGTCAAGGTAATCCTTGGAGCATAAGCCCACGTTGGTCAGATAATCGCAGCAGGTTCCTTCGGGAAGGTCGCTTCCGTGCGCAAGGCTCAGCAGACGGCGCACCGTAAGGCCTTTAAAGCGGGCGGGCTGCTGAAACGCATAGCCCACGCCCAGCTTCGCTCTCTGGGTGATATCCAAATGCGTAATGTCTTTTCCGTCAAGCAGTATCTGTCCGGCGGTCGGTTTTTCGATTCCCATGATCAGGCGCGCCAAGGTCGATTTACCGCCGCCGTTGGGGCCCGTGATCACGACAAATTTGCCGTCCTCGATCGTAAAACTGATGTTGTCGATGATGTCGAGCGGTGAACCGTTGTCATCCACGCGAAACGATATATTTTTAAGTTCTAACATGCTTTCACCTCATGGTTTGGCTTTTATTCAATTATAATCATTACTGATTGAAATGGCAAGTATTTCGATATGCTTTGTTTTACTCTTGTCGAAAAAAGGTATAAGTATCTGCGCAGTTTGCATCGGTGTCGGTTTTTGCGCAAAACATGCCGCGGATATCATAATTCATTTGTTCCGTCCGGTAGATGAAGCATAGCAGGTAAATAGAATATAAGTTGACGGATTTCTACCGTCCTGATTGCGAAGTGCCGGACAGCATATGCTGCGACGATGTTTTCGTCCGCGGCACCGCCGTAAAGCAGCGCGTACGAAGATTTCGTACTGTACGCAAACAAATGGATGTGGCGGGTGAATATGCAAGTAAAAGAAAATTAATTTCGATGAAGTCATGAAAAATAGGGCGATGGGGAAGGAGCATGGCGGATTTGATTCGATTCGGTTGCCGTGCAATGGCACATCATGCCTATGATATGCTTGTGTGCGTTAACTCCGCTGGGAATTTATTTCTTTCCGATCGGGATGTTTTTAAGAAGGGAGATGATGCATCTCGCTTTACGGCAGTAACGATAATTGTTCTTTTACGATGGAAAGGGCATATTTAAAGGCCGAGGGTATGGGATAGTTTTGGGCAAGCTCGTCCGCTGTTGCCCAAATAAGAGTTTTTACAGCATCCGCCGCTTTGTCTGCACGCAATTCTATCTTATAAACGGTCATATGCCATTCTTTATGCGTGAAGATATGCTTTGCTTTTCCGACTCCCGCAATGTTTGCATTGTCCGTCTTAATTGAATACAGCTCTTCCAATGCCGCTTTCGATTCTTGCGCCGTCAGGGTGCCGTCCGTATTGGGAAACTGCCACAGGCCTTTTAATACGCCCTGTTCCGTACGCAGTTCTATGGCCGCACGCCCTTGACAAAACAGCAGGAAAACGGTTTTATGCTCCACCGCCCGCGCTTTTTTCTCCGCTGCGGCTGGCAGCAGATGCGCGGTGCCCAGCTCATAGGCCGCGCACAGGGAAGCAAGCGGACAAAGCGCGCATTTCGGCTTGTCCGCGGGCACGCATACCGTCGCGCCCAGCTCCATGAGAGCCTGGTTAAAATCTCCCGCCCGTGTTTGCGGCAGGATCGCTTCGATCATACCCCGCACGGTTTTTTTTGTGCTCTCTCTGCCGATGTCCCAGTCCTGCGCAAGCAGACGGCTTACCACGCGCAGCACGTTGCCGTCCACGGCGCTCACGCGCGCGCCGTACGCGATGGAAGCTATCGCGCCCGCGCTGTACAACCCGATCCCGGGAAGCGCGAGCAGCTCTTCAAAGCTATTCGGCAGTTTTCCGCCGTGCTCGCGCATCATCGCTTGCGCGGCCTTTTGCATGTTTTGGACGCGCCTGTAATAGCCGAGCCCCTCCCAAAGCTTAAAAAGCGACTGTTCGTCAACAGCCGCAAGGGAAGCGATATCGGGAAGGGCTTCAATGAATCGTTGATAATAGGGGATCACCGTCTCTACGCGCGTTTGCTGAAGCATGATCTCCGATACCCAGATATGATAAGGGTTGCGGCTTTCGCGCCAGGGCATTTTTCTGTTGCCCGCATCGTACCAGACAAGCAACAAAGCGTCAATGGATGGCAGTTTATTGTTATTATTCATCTTTATTCCAGATCGCAGTCGGTGAGCGGAATGATCTTTTTATCCAGCAGTTCGTATTCTTTCCATAAGCCCGCAAGTGAATTGTTGATCACATAGTTGCTCAGCTGAAGCAGGCTGCATACATCGTGAAGGACAAGCTCGATGAGCTTATTCTCCGTTACCTGCAGATTTTTATTAATGTAATTGATGATGAGCTCCTTTTGGGAGCCGAAGATGGATATTTCTTTATGAGTAAGGTCCTCTTCGGACATGTTGATATTGAATTCTCTTACGATGTTGCCGTAAAGCGTATCATAGTTTTTATACGGACCC
>DAITPG010000017.1:0-12015 GCA_036833715.1 Eubacteriaceae bacterium
TCGAGATCCGATCGGACCGTCTCGCTCATACGGCTGGACATATTCGCAAAAATGATATTGGTAACTTCCTGGTTGGCTCCTTTGAGCGCGTAGGTAAGATCTCTGGTATCGATATCCCGCAGGAAGCGTTGGATCGAAAGAGAATCCAGCATGACGATATCCTCGAATACAAACATCTTTTTTCGGATCTCGTCCGCAAGCTTCGCATCGCGTTTATTGAGCTCGTCAAAAATATATTTTTCGTTTGATCGGTCGAGATGGTTCATGATATCGGCAGTATAGTTGATGCCGCCGATTTCCGTGAAGTCGACCGACATAAAGTTGGAGAATTTCAGTTCGAGATTTTTTTCGACCAAACGGATAATATCGGGCGAAGTGCGGTCCATTTTGGCGATCCGTTCCACGACCTCTATGCGCTTTTCTTTCGGAAGCTCCGATATCACTGCGGCCGCCTGATCGCCTCTGGAGTAAGCAAGCACCAGGGCGATGGTCTGCGGATGCTCGTTTTGTATGGCTGCCATCAGATTTTTATAATCCGTTTTTCTCACAAAATCAAAAGCTTTTGATTTGATGGTAGAGGTCACTCGCATGATCAGGGATTCGGCCATCTGCGAGCCGTACGCTTTTTCAAGCACATTGCGGGCATATTCGATACCGCCGTCGGTGATGATCTTTTGCGTCAGGCAAAGCTGATAAAAACCGTTAATGATGTCTTCGACATCGTCGCTTTCCAAATGCGGCATTTGCGCTATTTCGTAGGTCAATTGCTCCACTTCGTCTTCGCGGAGATATTTATAGATACTTGAGGCGTTTTCCGCGCCCAGGGAGATGATAATAGCCGCAGCCTTTTGAGCTCCGGACAATCTTCTGTTATACATCAGGAATCACCTTCCTCTTTCAGCCAGGATCGAATCAGCATAGCCGTAGCTTCGGGATTTTTGGATGTAAAATCCTGTATCTTTTCCTTGGTCTTCAGCTGCCTGCTTTCATTGATGGCTCGGAGTTTTTCTTCCATGGAAAGCTTGGGTTCTATGTCAGCTTCGGTATAATCCTGAGAGTCTTCTTCTTCTTCAATCGGCTGCGCGCTTCGTTTTCTTTTTTTTCTGCGGCCGAAGATCAAATTAAACAGTATAAGCAGCAGGATAAGTCCCAGTCCCGCGCCGCCCGCGTAATAGATCAGCAGCTTGGACTGCCAAATACTTTCTTTATCCGGTTCTTTATCGGGATCTTCATCGATGGGCACCTGCGTGAATTTGGTATTGTAAATATAAACATGGTCGGATGTGGTGGCAGCGGCAAAAGCGACAAGCTCCTTCAGTTCGTTTTTTTGAAGCGTGGTCATCGATTCCTGATTGATAGTTACCGCCACATACAGCTTTTCAAGTACAGCGGAGTCATGCTGTACCTGTTCCTTGATTTGATTGACCAGATATTTGTAGGTTTCGCTGTCTTTGATGTTAACTACGTCTCCGCTGATGGTGATACCGCCATAGGAAGGCAGATCTGCATTTTGATCGGTTCCGGGTGTACTGCCTGTTCCGTCTCCGTCCGTAGTTATTTCGGTTTCTTTGCTTCCTTCCGAAAGAATGCCTTTATTGTTTTCTTCGTCTGTAGGGGTGTATGTAATGATTTCTTGAATCTTTTTATCCAGATTTACAATGCCGCTTACTGATACCTGATAATTGTTTTTTCCAAAGGTCGGTTCCAGTATAGTCACAATTTTTGCTTTCAGATCATCCTCAAACTGTTGCTTGATCACAAAACCGAGCTGCGTGATATCCATCTGCGTTTCGCCGTTTGAAGAATCCAGTTCTTTGCCTGAAGAGTCCACTACGGCAATATTTTCCGTGTCTAAACCGGGGACGCTTTTGGAAACCAGTTGTTTGATGCCGTTTACCTGCGATGAAGTGAGCTCGGTATTTCCGATGGTCTGGATCATAACGGATGCGGAAGGATCTTTAGAATCATCGCTCCAAGCGTATCCGCTGTCCTCCGGGATACTGATGGTAACGATAGCGTTTTTAACGGTGCTTATCGTCTCAATGGTTGCTTTAAGCCGCTCATTTAGCTGATAAATCTTGATTTCTCTTTTTTCAAAGTCGGTTGTCATCAAATCGATGTTATCAAGAAATATATTGTAATTGGTCGCTGTCTGGGGATAGCCTTCGGAAGCAAGCTGCATCCTCAGCGAATCCACCTGATCTTTGGGTACCAAAACGTTACCGCCGCTTTCAAGCTTACAGTCTATCCCTTTACCCTGGATGGATTTAATCACCTGAACGGCTTCTTCCTGATCCATGCCGCTGTAAAGTACTTCATAAGTTTGTATATTCATTATGGCAACAATCGCTACTGATATTAAAACGACTGCGATCGAAAGGCCGACAACCATGTTTTTGGTTTTTTTGCTCATATTTTTCCAAAAACTCAAAGCCGGCTGAAGATATTTTTGAACTTGTTCATTCATGATCGATATTCCTTATCCGGATAAATAGTATAGTGAGCCTTAAATATTCATCCGCATCATTTCATTGTAGGAATCGAGCGTCTTATTGCGTATTTGCACCAGCAGATCCAGCGCCAGAGAGGCCTTGGCCGAAGCGATATTAAGATTATGCGTGTCATCGCTTTGCCCGGTAGCCAGTTTGATAGCTTCCTCGTCCACGGCTTTCTGTGTTTCCTGCACGTTGGTGATGGCATCCTCAAAAAAAGATTGAAACGGAAGCGATCCGCTGTTATCCGTCTGTGCGCTTTGGATTTTACTTAATGAATCAAATCCGATATTACTGATGGGTACGATTAACATGCTCATTCACCTCTTATTTCCAAAGCTTTGGCGGCCATAGATTTCATTGCGTTAAATGCCGTAAGGTTTGCTTCGTAAGCTCTTGTCACTGCCATCATATCGAGGGTTTCTTCCACAAGATCGACATTCGGCATCAATACATATCCGTTTTTATCGGCATCGGGATGATCGGGATCATATACCGATGTGAGTTCCGTATCATCTTCGACGATTGCCGAAACACGCACGCCTTTCGCCGTTCCCAGTTGTTTTTCTACCATCGATCCGAAAGAATTGTCATTGATCGATTCATATACAACCATTTTTCTTTTATAGGGACCGCCTTGCTCTGTCCTTGTTGTATTGACATTGGCGATGTTTTCCGAAATAATATCCATTCGCAGACGGCTTGCGGTAAGGCCCGATCCGCTGATGTTCAAAGAAGATAAAAAAGCCATATTAAAACTCCTTTAAAAATAATCTATGCAGCCCATATTCTCCCTCAACTGCCGGTAATGGCAGTGCGAAGTCTTGAAAAATAATCATCAAGATTTTGTACGGTAAAAGAATAATTGAGCTGAGTCCGTGCCATTTCAATATTTTCAACTTCGATATCCACGTTGTTGCCATCTTCTCGAAGGCCTGCGCTGACTGTTGTATGCTCTTCCGGAACGATATCCGCGATCTCTTCCGACCTTTGGGCAAAAGATGTTCCTTTTTTTGAAAGCTTGTTTAGCAGCTCTTGCTCAAAAGTCACATATTTTCTCTGGTATCCGGGGGTCTCATAATTGGCCAGATTTTCAGAGATGACCTGTTCACGCGCCCATAACCCGTCGAGATTTTTGTTCAATGCATTCATTGCCGCATTATTAAAAAGAATCATTACAAATTACTGCCTCCTTTTCGGATACTGAACATAATTTTCAAAAAAATGGGCTAAAAATTAATGACTTTACCATGTCTTTATGGCATGAGGTGCGAATTCATTTAAGTCATTAAGTTTATTTTAATTTTCTATAAAATTATGCTAAATATTAAATAATTTTATATAGTGCGTTAAAATTATATTAATATTCTATATTTTACCATAATAAAAAGAAAAATCAACAAAATCATACAAATAACTACAAAAATCTACACACAATTTACCTTAAATGCCCTAACTGCATGAAAAGATCGATTTGAACGCATATATTGATGGAAATTATGATATTTTTCTATTAAAATTTCATCAAATACGCTAACGAAAAAGCCATAAAAACCGAAAATTAAATTGAGGTGCGTTATGATAATTAATAATAATTCAAAACCTGTGACAGGTTCTGTTCCGCCTGTTAATTCCGAACTGCAAAAAGCCAATGAAATCGTAGAAATCAAAGAAAAGGCAGCGGTTAAAACCGACAAGCTGGATATCTCATTCAGCAATGAAAAATCGAAAGATGCCTTGATCTCGAAGGTTGGCAGAAAAATCAACGAAGAAGTTGCGGAAGAAATAAAAAATCAAGATTCCGGCGATGAGGCGCAAAAAATCGAGGCGATCAAAGCGCAATTGCAAAACGGAACGTATCCGATTGATACGATGGCCATCGCAAAAAATATGCTGATGTCCGAGGATTTTTAATTTCACGCGTATAAGAGGACTGCACAATGCAAAAAGAATTTCTTACGGAATTTTATGCGTTTTTAGAAAAATATGAACAATTTTACAGCGATTTTTTAATGCTCGAATCGGAGAAATACGTAGTCATTTCAAAAAATGAGTACAAGTCTTTGGATGCGTTTATAAAAAAAGAGCAGGTGTATCTGCTGAAATCCAAAGGGTTTGAGCTTGAAAGAGACAATTATATGAAAAAATTCGGCAGCCGCAATTTGACTTTGAAGCAATGCATTGACCGCATGCAGGATAGCGCGGACAGAGATAGGTTTGCCGGCTTACATAAAAGGCTGTCGGATATCCTATCGGATTTAAAGGAAGCCAATCGGCTAAGCAACTACCTGATCGGACTGCATCTTCACATGCTGGATTCAAACATCAAAAAAGTCGACAGTCATACCGGCAGCGAAAAGTTATACACATCGTCCGCCAGAGAATGCGGTCAATCCTTCAACAGCATTTCTAAGAAAGTTTAGGGAACCATATGAGACCTTCTTTTCTGAGTTTTTATACAGCCAAAAGCGGCATCGACGCCGCCAGAGCCAATTTGCAGATCACGGGCCAAAATATCACCAACGCAAATACGGTCGGTTACACCCGGCAAAGGGTAGACCTTTATTCGGTGGGTTCGGGCTCTTACAATATGCGCTATGCCGTCACCAAGGATTCAAACAGCGGCGAAGGCGTTTACATCGGCGGGTTCAGCCAAATTAGAAATTCTTTTTTGGATGTACATTTCAGAAAAGAAAATGCGAAGCTTGGCGACAGTGCCTCCATGCTGGAAGCCTTGGGTGATTTGGAGGATATTTTTGATGAAACCATGCAGCAAGGCTTGATGACTCAATTTTCGGATGTGAAGACCCAGCTTGAAAACCTGGCTCAAAACGCTGGCGACGCTGTATCGGAAAAGGTTCTGCAAACTTCTTGCCTATTGCTGGTCAAAATGTTCAATCAATATTCCGACCAGGTTCAGGTCGCCAAAGAAAGGCAGATCTTTAACTTTGAAACCGGCGGCATCGATAAAACCAACGCGCTTTTAAAAAATATTGCTTATTTAAACGGGGAAATCAAAAACGCAAGCGTTGCAGGCAACCCGGCTTTGGAATTGTTGGATCAGCGCAATATGCTGCTTGACGAACTTTCCGGATATATGAATATCGAAACGGTCACCACAATGAGCGACGCCGGTTTAAACACGCAAGCCGAAGAACTGTCGGTCAACCTTATCGGAGCGAACGGGGAAAAATTCAATCTTATAGATAACGATGAATGCAGACAGTTTGAACTCGCGAATGATGCGGACGGCAACGTAACGACACCCATAAAGATCAAGTTGATCAATGCCAACGGAACCTACGCAACCGCCAGCAATTCCTACAATGTCCCGCTCAACGGCGGAGATGTGACCGATCAATTCACCACAGGATCCTTCAGCGGATACCTAACGATGCTCAACTCGGCGGGCGAATTTGACGATCCTCCTTCGACGCAGCGCGGCATCGGATATTATGACCAAATGCTCGACACCCTGGCAAATACGTTTGCGGAGGTTTTTAACAAAGCAAACAGCACCAACACCGCACCGCCGTATAACAAACCTTTATTTGAAGCGTCGGATGGCGGAGCCATCAAAGCAGGCAATATCGCCATCAGCGAAAAATGGATGAATGCTTCCGGCAGCTACATTACCTCGACGAAGGAACCTCCGACAAGCGGAACCGGAAACGCGCAAGCTTCGGACAATATCCTTGCGATGATTAACCTTTTTTCGTCCAATATGAAGTTTGAAACTTCTGCGCATGTGACTTTGTTCAGCGGGACTCTGAATGAATGTCTTACGAATATTTCAGGCACCCTTGCCTTGCAGGTGCAAAGCACGCAGCGTAATCATGATACATATACTAATAACGTAACCGGTATCGAAGAACAGAGATCTTCTGTATCGGGCGTCAGTCTGGATGAAGAAGGTATCAATTTGATTATGTACAATCAAGCTTTGACTGCTTCATCCCGTTTTATGACTACACTGGACGAAGCGCTGGATACCATTATCAATCGAATGGGTCTTGTAGGAAGATAATTAGAACAACGGAAATTCAAGGAGAACCGCCATGAGAATCACAATGGGAATGATCGCAAAGCAATATAACAAAAAGCTCAATAAATCGCTGTCTGATTTGAACTATTTGAGCAATCGGTCCGTAAGCCTCAGGAAATTTGTAAATGCATCCGAAGATCCCGTATCGGCGGTCAAGGCTTTCAAAGCTAGACGAGAGCTTGCCTCCAATGCCAATTACCAAACCAATATAACGGATGCCAAAAGCCTGATGCAGACTGCCGAAGGTGCCATGATGCAGATCAATTCCATTGCGCAGCAGGCAAATTCCTCTGATATCATTCAAGCCATTACCGATACCATGTCCACCGAGGACCGCTCGATTGTAGCGACTAAACTCAAAAAGCTTCAGGAAGCAGTCGTCACCATCATGAACACCCAGTTTTCGGACAAGTATATTTTCGGCGGCTCTTCAACTAAATCGGCTCCCTTTTCCTTGGATGCCGATGGTAATCTGCTTTACAGAAACGTGAATGTCTCTACGGGTGAGCACGCGGGATTCGAGGGGACCGCTGCAACGCTTAACATCAGCGGCGCACAGATCGATTTCGGTAAGGCGAACGGATCGGCTTTTAATGACTATATGATCAAAGTCACGGACGGAACAGGTGCTTACGCTTTGGATACCGATGCCAAAACGCTGACCATTGAGCTTGACTTTGCTACGGCAACCAAGCAGGATCTTCAGGATTCACTCCGCACTGCGTTTACGGCAGCCGGATTGCCCGGTACGGATTCAAATTTAATTACGGTGCAGGATCTGGCTTCTCCGATCACATCGATCGGAACCGGCATCGTTTCGGGAGGCGAAGATCCGATTGCCGCGGGTACTGCCGTTGATTTAAATGCGTTGGCAAAAGAACAGGTATTTGTTGATTTGGGGCTCGGCCTCAAATTTGACAGCGCAGGCAAACTTGTGGAACAAAGCGCATTTGATATTTCTTTGCCCGGCATATCGTTTTTGGGTTTTGGCGAAACTTCGGACGGAACGCCAAAAAACATTCACGCGCTTTTGGGCGACATCGCCAAAAAGCTGGAAGACCCCTCTTACACCTTTGACGGTATCAAAGCCGATTTGGACATGTTTGGAGAGCGTTATCAGAACCTGCTCAAAGGGATCACCGAATTCGGAACTAAGTCCAACTTTTTAAGTTATACGCAAACACGGTTGGAAGAAGCAGAACTCAACATCAACGAACGTGTTTCGGAAATAGAATATGTTGACATTGAGACTGCCATTATGGATTACAAAATGCAGCAATATGCGTATCAGGCGGCTCTTAAAATGGGTGTGCAAGTCATCCAGCCTTCCTTTTTGGATTTTATGCGCTAAACAAATTCTTCGGGAGTGACTTTCATGAAACAGCTGATTGAATTGAAAACCACGCCTATTTCGCTGGATTTCAAAATCAACCCCGCGAAATGCGAAATCGAAACGCCAAGCAAAAAGCGGTATGAGGGAGAATTGATCATCTTAAAGGAAGAAGCCAAACCTCTGCTGGATTCTTTTGAAATGGCAAAAGAGACTGCCCAAAAGGTCACGGCCGCAACGCTGACGATCAACGGCAATGGTGAAACTTTAAATATGGAGGGCAATCTGACCATGAGCGGACAATCGACTTTTGCGGATAAGGCTTTCGACCGTATGCAGGAAAACGCCAATGCGAAGATCGGCGCTACACCGATCATTCCGGTGCGCATCAATTTCGAGCCGCAGCAGACACATATGAAATTCGAAACCGACAAGCTCACTTTCGAATGGCGCATAAGCAAAGAGCCCGAAGTGAAGCTGGTGCCGGGCAATATCGAATTTGCGGTAAAAGAGTATCCGCGTCTTGAAATCGAATATGTGGGCGGATTTATCTATATACCGCCGAGTTCGGATCCTAATTACGAGGAACCCAAATTTAATGTGCAGGCTTAAACCCAAGGAGATTTCTATGAACGCTCAATTCGATAAAATACCGGTCAATGAAGATATCCTCCGTTTTGAGGAAGGGCTGTACGGGTTTGAGGATATTAAGGAATACGCGCTGTTTACCGAAGACGATGCAAGCGGTATTTTCTATTTGCAGGCCGTGCACACCAGCGTTCCTTCGTTTGTTTTGATTGATCCGTATGCGATATGCCAAAGCTATGCGCCCTTGATATCAGAAGATGATTTGGCGGTTTTGGACGCGAAAACAATGGAAGACTTGCGTTTTCTCGTGATTGCCGCGGTAAAAGAAAACTACAAGGATACCGTGGTTAATTTAAAATGCCCCATTGCCATCAATCCTGTAACCAGACTATCCAAGCAGTTGATATTGGAAAATACGGATTATTCCATCCGGCACAGGATTTTTACGGACGGGGGTGCGCAGTCATGCTGATCGTAAGCAGAAAAGCAAATGAGTCGATCATTATCGGGGATAATATAGAGATCATCATTTCCGAGATCGGGCCGGATAAAGTGAAGATCGGCATCAACGCTCCCAAGGATATTCCCATTATAAGAAAAGAACTGATTGAGGCCAGCTTAATGAATATTGAAGCAAGTGTTGCGCCCAACGAAAACTCCATCCTCGATTTGAAAAAATTGTTCGGAGAATGAACTTCGAATGTAACATAAATAGTCGCTACGATTTTAACGTCGATCCTATCCCTTGCGGGTGGGATTTTCATTTTTTATTTGATCGGAACAAATCAGGTTCCATTTGTTTAAGCCGCTTTTTTGGATTGAATATAAATAAAAATCGTGCTATTTTCTAAACTTTTTTTGATTATTACCGATAAATACATTGCAGGCAAATAATTATATAGCGCTGTATAATTAGCTGAATAAGGCGGAAAGGAATCCGCCCAAAAAACAAGAAAAGCATATTTTCAAGGAGGAAAACACATGCGTATTCAACACAACATCAGTGCTCTTAACGCACTCAGACAACTCGGAAGCAACAACACCAACGTAAGCAAAAACTTGGAAAAATTATCTTCCGGTTACAAAATCAACCGCGCAGGCGATGACGCTGCAGGCTTGGCGATTTCCGAAAAAATGAGAGGCCAGATTCGTGGTCTTGACGTTGCAGGCCAAAACGCGCAGGACGGCATCTCCCTTATCCAAACCGCTGAAGGTTCGCTTCAGGAAACCCACTCCATTCTTCAGAGAATGAGAGAGCTCGCAGTTCAGTCTTCCAACGGCACGTACCAAAACGAAGTTGACCGCGAAAACCTTAACAAAGAAATGAACTCTTTAAAGAGCGAAATCGACAGAATTTCTTCCTCTACTCACTTCAATAAAATCAACCTTCTTGACGGTTCTTTGGCGAAAGCTGATCCGAGCGGAAAAAACGCTGCTGATTTCAGCACAACAGGTTTTGCAAACAGTGGTGCCGGTGCAGACGGAGCAACGAAAGTTATTGCTGATGTTGCCGGACTATCTGTTAAGTTCACAACTATAAACTCTGCAACCGAAACAGCTGCTTGGTCCGGCTCTACTTTGACAATCGGCTTGGACGGAACCGCTGCAACGGCTTACACTGAAGATGATATTAATAACCTTATAAAGAATGCAACCGGAACAAAACCCGAAGGAGCTAGTTCTCTTAAAGTTGAAATGGCTGGTTCCTTGACAACTAAAGCAGCTGTTGATGCTGTAGGTACGACTATATCCACAGCTGACTCAACCAAAGCTACGATTTCTGCTTCCGCTGACGATGATTTCACCGTCAATGTCACCAAAGCGGGCGAACTTGCTCTTTCTGATATTACGTTTGCTACAACTGGTGAAGGCGCAACCTACACTTCCGCAACGACAACTTTGGCTATTTCGATGAATGCTTCAGACAGCTATTCTGCCGCAGATTTGACAGCTATGGCCAAAGAAGCAGGAATGGATGCCTTATCCTTTGATTTTGAAGGCACCAAAACCGGAACTGAAATCGCAGCAGGTTATGGCGCTCTTACCGTAACCGACGGTACCGGCGACAAAGGCGGCAAAGGCATCACCTTCCAGATCGGCGCAAACGGCGTTGATGATCAAAGAGTATCCCTGTCCGTGGACGACATGAGCAGCAAGGGCTTAAGCATCGACGGCATCAGCATTGCCGATGAAGATTCCGCCACTTCCGCTATCGCTTCCATCGACAACGCGATCAACCAGGTTTCCGGCACAAGAGCCGACCTCGGTGCTCTCCAGAACAGACTTGAACACACGGTCAACAACTTAGGCACGACTTCTGAAAACTTAACCGCTGCAGAAAGCCGTATCCGTGACGTTGACATGGCTAAAGAAATGATGGAAATGACCAAGAACAACATCCTCACGCAGGCTGCTCAGGCGATGCTTGCACAGGCTAATCAACAGCCGCAAAGCGTTCTTCAGTTATTACAGTAATTTCAATAATCAGACCTAAAATTACAAAAATCAAGAGTACTTCATCCGAAGTACTCTTTTTAATTTATAATGATTAAAATTTACTTGATTAAACTAAAAATCGTGCTATGATATTCCTTAATCGAAGGATGTTCATTTGTTTATTCGATAACGGCAATCAGTTCGATCTCGATCAGCGCGTCTTTGGGAAGACGGGCCACTTCCACGGTGCTGCGCGCGGGGTAGGGCGCTGTAAAATACTGCGCATATATTTCGTTCATTGCGGCAAAATCATTCATATCCTTAATAAATACCGTTGTCTTGATGACCTTGGAAAAATCCGCTCCGCTTTCGGCCAATACCGCTTTTAAGTTTTCAAAGACTCGTGCGGTTTGTTCTTGGATGCCGCCTTCCACTATCTGAGCGGTTGCGGGATCTAAGGGTATTTGACCGGATGTGTAAAGAAAACGGTCAATTTGAATCGCCTGGGAGTAAGGGCCGATCGCCTGGGGCGCCGACTGGGTGCTGATAGCTTTCTTGCTCATTGTTCTACCTCATTATTATTTATTATCATCATTATAACGCAACTTTGCTTAAATTTGTTGAAATAAGCAAAAATACATTCAGTAAAATAGATAGGAGAATCCCTATGTTGATTTATGCAATCATTACAATTACTTTGGCGCTAGTCTTTTACACCATAGGTGTATGGGCAGAAAAATTGCAGGGGCAGCTTAAAAAATGGCATCTGCTTGTATTTTGGACCGGTTTTGTATTTGACACCACCGGCACTATCTTGATGGGGCAAATCGCGCAGGGCGGTTTTTCTTTTAACCTTCACGGAATCAGCGGCCTTTTGGCGATCTTACTGATGTTTATTCATGCCGTATGGGCCAGCGTGGTACTGGCCAAAAATAATGAAAAACAAAAAATAAGTTTTCACAAATTCAGCATTTTTGTCTGGCTGATTTGGCTGATCCCCTTTATATCCGGGATGATCGTCGGAATGGGCCGTTAATGCTATGAAAGTTTGATTCAAAAGGAGGATTCCATGAAAAGATCCCTTGTTTTTATCTTGACGCTGCTGATTCTTTTTTTGAACGCAT
>DAITPG010000017.1:12025-17267 GCA_036833715.1 Eubacteriaceae bacterium
AAAATGAGAACGGCGATGGTATCACGAGTGCGACGGAAAAGCGTTACAGCGAAGCGGAAATCAAAGAATACAAAGGAATCAATCTTGACCCGTCCGTCGGTCCAAGAGATAATTCGATCAAAGGGATACAGGCGGTAGATATCAATTCCTATGAAGTGAAGGTAGGGGGACTTGTCAATGACGCCGTGTCGATTTCATAAGATCAAATACTTGCTATGCAGCCGTATGAAAAACTAATTACGCTGCACTGCGTGGAAGGCTGGGATGCGACGATCTTATGGAAAGGCGTCTTGCTGGAAGATTTAATAGATCTTGCGGGCGCTGCCGGCGAAGCCGATACGGTGATTTTTCACTGTGTCGACGGATACACTACGTTTATCCCTTTGGATACCATTATCGAAAAGCAAATCATTCTTGCCTATAGTTCAAACGGAATAACGCTGCCGGCGGCATTGGGATTTCCGTTTATCGTTGTTGCGGAGGATAAACTCGGGTACAAATGGGCAAGGTGGGTAAGCGAGATCGAACTATCGAAGGGTACGCAATCAAGCGGCTACTGGGAAAACAGGGGATATGACCCTGATGCCGATGTAACCGAATAAAAAATACTCTGTGACTTCTTATGCGCCTGCCCTTTATGCAAAGGATGACATATTCCATTCGCCGCGGCAATATATTAATAAAGAACATGAATGATTTGAAAGCGGCGCATTATGAAAGAAACATCGCAATTTCATACCGTACGGGGTTATCAGCTGCTGGAACAAAACAGAAAGCTGCTTACGCCTGCGATGGAGGATTATCTTGAAATGATTTACCGCAGGAGCCTGTCTGATGAGAAAATCGGCATCAGCCAGCTTTCCGAGCTATTGAACGTAGCTGCGCCTTCTGCGACAAAAATGGTCCAGAAGCTTAATAAGCTGGAGCTTCTCAATTATCAGCGTTACGGTTGTATCGAGCTTACGGAGAAAGGCATTGAAATCGGGAAGTATCTGCTGCAGCGCCATGAGATCATTGATCGGTTTTTAAAAAATTTGGGTGTTACCGAAAATGTTCTTCTGGAGACCGAATTGATCGAGCACCACATTTCTGCAGCAACCCTTCAAAAATTTAACACTTTTAATAAATTTGCCGCCTCCAATCCGGGTGTTATGGAAAGATATTACGTATTTGCTGAATATGATATCGGTTAAATGCAACAACAAAGTACGGAGCCGATGCTATGCATCCGGCTCCGTTTCTGTATCGATATGCCCCAGAGGTCTCATTTTATAGCTGAGCATCACAGGAACTTTTATGTTTTCTTTGTAAAAGGCTTTCTTGATGCGCTCCATTGCGATCTTTCCGGTATCGAAGGTAACCGATGGAAGCATAATAACATACTGCATCGAGCTGTACCTTGCGATCGTATCGCCTTTACGCAGGCTTTTTTGCGCCGCCGTAATCAGCTGCTGCATTAAAATATCCAATGCCCCCGGTTCAATGACTTCATCATTGATCACATGCAAGGTAAGCAAGGCAATAAAAATCGTTCCGTTGGATCTTTCCATCAACCTTTTTTGAAGATTATAGATGTCCTTAAACGTACCGTATTCGCAGATAAAGGCTCCGTCGGTGGCATCTTCCTCATCAATGCTGCTTTGTATCTTGTTTATATCCGATTCCGTATCCCTGCCGATGCGCAATATGCTTTTATACAGCGAACGGATCTTTTCGGATGGGGCAATGCCCAGCTGCTTATAGTATATTTCGGAAGTGATCTTATATAAAGACAACGCAGCTTGATTTTGTCCGGTTTCCATAAGCGCCTGAATCAATTCCAGATGAAGGCGATCATCAAACTGCTCAATCTCCAGCGCTCTTTGACAGACCTGAATGATGCGCGTATATAATTTTTCCGCTTTCAACAGATCGATAAGGGAAAGCATGCTTTTAACATACAGATCGTGATAATAAATACTTCTGGGTACAATCCACGATCTTCCCGATGAAACCGAAACCAGATCACCCGTATAGACCTGCATGGCCTGAGTGAAAAGAGAAATCCTTTCGGACTGGGTCAGCTGAGTGGAAACGGCCGAACGGCAGAATTTTTCAAATTCAAAAACATCGATCTCACAATCCAGCTCGGGATTCCATTGATATGAACCCGGAAGCGTGACAATCGAATCCTTCAGCTCGCTAATGTTATTTTCTGTCAGCAATTTTCTGTAACGATACAGCAAAGTCCTTAAAGCGGTCTCAGGATTTACATTTTCATCATCCGACCAAAGTGTTTCAAATAATTCACAATGCAAGACCGCTTTATCTTTACGCAAAATCAAATAGATCAAAAAATCGCGAGTCTTTTTTGACTGATTGATATTCTCCAATATTTTTTCGCCGTTTAAGAATATCTCAAATTTGCCGAGCAGTTTAATTTTGAGTTTTGCCATTGAATTACCCCCTGAACAGATTGTTCAATCCAGTTTTCTTTTTAAGATATCCGGATTGGTTGCGTATAACAAAGCGGTCTCTTTATTGATTCTTTTTTCTTTATATAATCGCAAAATATCGGAATCCATGGTTCGCATGCCCTGATCCGCACCGGAGAAGATCACGTTGTCCATCTGAAACACCTTACTGTCACGGATCATGTTTTGGATCGCATTATTCACGATCATGATTTCAAAAGCGGGCTCGATGCCGCCGTCCACCGTTGGGATCAGCTGCTGCGAAATTACCGCGCGTAGTACCATGGAAAGCTGCACCCGTATCTGCTGCTGCTGGTTTGCGGGAAATACGTCAATGATGCGGTCGATGGTTTTTGCCGCACCGATCGTATGAAGCGAAGACAAAAGGAGTTGCCCGGTCTCCGCAGCGGTGAGCGCGGTTTGAATCGTTTCAAGATCCCGCATTTCGCCCAGCAGGATCACATTGGGTGCCTGGCGGAGAGCGGAGCGCAGCGCTGTCGAATAATTATCGGTATCGTGCGATATTTCCCGTTGGCTTACAATGCTGTTTAAATGATGATGCAGATATTCGATCGGATCTTCGATGGTTATTACATGATTGGTGAGCTCTTTGTTGATACGGTCGATGATGCAGGCTAGTGTCGTTGATTTTCCGCTTCCTGCGGGGCCCGTGATAAGGATCATGCCATTTTTTTCTTTATACAGATCAATAACGATCTTGGGTATATGAAATTTATCGGGATCGGGAAGCTCAAACGATACCACCCGCAATACCGCCGCAAGAGAATTTCTCTGTTTATACGCGTTGCAGCGAAATCTGCCGATTCCTTTCAAAGACATCGAAAAATCATCGTCTCCCGTCATCATCAATTTTTGCATGCTGCGATTGTTATCGGTTTCATAGATCTGTTTGATTAGTTCAAACGAATCTTCGGCGGTGATTTTTTCATCCAATATCGGGATCACCATTCCGTTCAATTTCATTGAGATCCTGGAACCCGGTACAATGAAGATATCGGAACTGTTTGTTTGTATGGCATGTTTTAATACGGTCAGTAATTCCATGGAGCTCTCCTATTTGATCCAGGGTTCAATGTCGGTTTCGGGATCCCAGTCTCCGACCGATTCAAGCTTGCGTGATATAATCTCGTAGCGTAAGGCGCTTTCATCCAATATACGGATGGTAACGGCTATTTGTCGGTTGTCGTTAACGGGAATTACAAAGCTCAATAATCCGTTTTCATCAGTGTGAAGGGTTTCGTTTAATTTTCCCAGCTCATCATTAAGATTTGCAGCATCCGCGTTGTTGATTAAAACCGCGTCGATCCTAGCCAGTAATGCTTCGGTTTTCTCATCGGCGGTATAATATTCGGTCATCATGATTTTGGTTTTATCGGTGAGCTTACTGTCAGATTGAGCGGACACAAGCGACAGCACAGCAAAAGAAGTTAATGCCAAGGTAAGGATTATCATCAAAATCGACGATGCGCCGATGCCGACCCTGAGTTGAAATTTTTTACTCATGATGCCGCCTCCGGAACATAACAGGCGATATTCGTTTGAAGGACGATTTTTTGATCGGATGTGTTCTCATAAGACAAGATATGAAGCCTTATATAATTGCCACCTGTCATTGTTTGCTGATCTACTGTGATTTCAATGATGTAAAGGGCGCTTTCTTTGCTTACCATATTCAGTTCATCGTCGAAATAACCGACATATCGGTTATCGCTTTTTTCCCAATCTTCAAGCAATCCGGCAACTGCATTGGGTTGTGCCTTAAATCGTTCGGCAATATCCTGCATTTTGATCACCGCCAAAGTCTCGCTTTTGCTTTTTTCGCTGATATCGTAGGATGCCATAAAAAGTTTCACTATCGTCACGGATGAGATCGAGAAAAAGAATATTACAATCACTAATTCAATCAAGGCGGGATTTCCTTTGTTTTTACCCATAATACCTCTTATTAATGGCTTTGTGCGTAAACACTCATAGAGTAGGTTTTTCCGTCGTAGGCGGTTATCGTAATATGTATCAGACCGCCTGTTTGAGAAAATTGAAGCCCACCGGTTTCGATAATGGTATCTCCCATGTCTGCGGAAAATACATCACCCTTTTTCATCAGCAGCTCCTTAATCGCTCCGTTATCGTAATACAGCAAAGTTTCATATGGATCATCCGAAAAGGTTGTTTCTAAAATTAAAACTTCGATCCCATCACGCTGCTCAAGATATACGCTGCCGGCATTTGTGCTGCGGATCTTATTGGCTGTATAAAAAAGTGAGGACCTTATTTCGTTGTTGCTATCTGCCGAATGTGTGATGTTTTCAAAAACACGAATACCCATAACTGCAAGTATCAAGCTGAACAGAGCGTATATTCCAAACAACATAAGTAAATAGATCTCACTGAATGAATGACTTGAACCGTTATGAAAATAATACCTTCTATTCATGGACTTCACCTTTGACGGCAACGCGCAGCGAGGGCTTTACATTTGCGGCAAAAGCTTCATAACTCACCAAAAATCTGTCTTCATTGATAATGATACCGTAATTGTCAACGATATAATGCAAGCTTTCGGGATATCGTCCTTCGATGGCATAGCAGCTCACGATCGCTTTATCGATTGCGTTGTACAGCAGTTGGGCTTCCTCCTGTTTTACGATGCGCGATGTTTTATTGATCCCGAATAGAAGCAGGGAAGCAATCAAAATAAATGCCGCAGCGGACAGTAATAACTTCTTATCGGTTTTATTGGTTTTTTCATATAAATGCATCTTAAATCA
>DAITPG010000018.1:0-17079 GCA_036833715.1 Eubacteriaceae bacterium
AGTTGTAACAAAATATGAAAATTGTACAAAAACATCAATAAACGCATTTGATGTTTTCGTTTGTATTTGTTGTTAAGATGTCAAGGATTTTTTGTTTTCATGTGTTTTTTATTCTTGTTTTTTAAATTGGTTTTTTCCATTGTAATATTAAATTATTCTGAAAATATTTCGAATTACAATGCCAATGATAATTATCGAATCAAGAAAGGTCACACATATCCTTTGTCAATTTTTTATGTGATCGGAGCAAAATCTATATATTTTTATTCTATTGAAGCAATTAATACGTCTAATGGAGAAACAGTGTGCGGATCCTTTAGAATTCCTGTCGTAGTTACATACAAATTAAATAAAGGTTTGTGGCGAGTCGCAGATATTTACGAGGCACCTTAAATGTTGATATCCCGGATCAAACATAAATTTGAACAAAAATCGAAAAAAATTCTTTTGACATGTAAAAATTTCCCGATTATTGCCGATGATTATGTTGTGAGAAAAAAATCGGCATTATCGGAGAATAATATGTTAAAGGAAGAGTATATCGTCAATTATTTGGATAATAAGGGATTTCGGCATTCAATGAAGGGTTTTAAATTTTTGGTTCAAATGATTCAGCATCTATACGATAATCAAGAGGATATGAAAAAATTTTCCAAAATCTATGAGATCATCGCAGAAAAAAATGCCGCTAAGGTTAACAGCGTAGAGCGCGATATCCGCTATTCGATCCATAAGGCGATCGATAAGCCGTCAACGAATAAGGAATTTGTCGCAAAAGCTTTAAGTGATTTAACGAAGCACCATAGAATGCAAACACCCGGCCATTGAAGCCGGGTATTCTTATAATGACTAATATCTATGATCTGAAGCTAAAAGTGCAAAATCTGTTACATAAAATAATGCGCTGATACCCACCAAAGCGTATACAATTCTGGTTATGGTTGCTGAAGAACCGCCGAATATGGCAGCCACCAAATCGAAATTGAATAATCCTATCAAACCCCAGTTAATTGCGCCGATTATGATCAAGGCGAGTGAAATTCTGCTTAATGCTCTCATGCTATCACCTCCAATGTACAATTATTTTCTACAAATTCCCTCAGATTATTCATGCTGTGCCTTCCATATTATGCATGTAACAGTAACAGAAACCTGCATTTTGATTTCAAATTTATATCGGGAACATTTAACCTAAAACGTGAGATGAAGCATATATATAGATATGCGACTTACGGGAGGATAAAATGTTTCTGAATTATATCGAGATATTAAAGCTTTTGCAGGATGTCCTTTTCTTTCTCGGATATTTTTCGCCTTCGAATACTTTCTTGGAAAAACTTTCCAAAGAAGATGAAGAGAAATACATCAGGCTTATGATCGATGAAAACGACGGCGAAGCCAGAAGCCAATTGATCAATCACAATTTGCGTTTGGTTGCGCATATCACAAAAAAATATTCAACCTGCTCTATTTCTCAAGAAGATCTGTTATCCATCGGCACCATTGGGCTTATCAAGGGCATCAATACATTTGAACCCGAAAAGGGTAGCAAATTCGCAAGTTATGTGGCAAAATGCATAGACAACGAAATCTTGATGGCCATAAGAAATGAAAGCAAACTCAGCGGCAATATATTTTTGGAAGACATCATTGGCGCTGATGAGGAAGGCAACAACATTACTTTGATCGATGTGGTCTGCAATGATGAAGAAGATATTTCGACAAGAGTCGATTTAGATATCGAAACCGTTAAAATGAATAAGCTTATTGAGAACTGCCTTACAACCAGAGAAAGACTTATTATCAAAATGCGTTACGGATTGGATAAACACGAAAAATATACACAGACTGATATCGCAAATATGCTTAATATTTCCCGTTCTTATGTTTCCAGGATAGAAAAAAAAGCCATTGAAAAATTAGCAAAGGAATTTAAAAAAATCAATTAGGGCAGGTCTTAACGACAGGCCTAATTGATCATCACGCTCTCTCTGAATAAGGGAAGCATCAAATACCCTTTCGCGCGAAGGGTTTTTATAATATCGGGCAGCGCTCCAAGGGTATTATTATTATAATCATGCATAAGGATAACTACAATTTTTTGATCTCCCACACTGTTGATGACATTATCGTACGCTTTTTGGGGCGTAAGCGATCTGTCCCATCCGTCACCGGATACCGACTGCCAGTCCACATACCCATATCCGTATTGTCGAAGCTGCGCCATGATTGGTTCTTTGAACTGTTCCGCGCTGGCGCTGCCCCCGGGAAACGAAAGATAGTGGTTCGATAGTTCACTTTTTGCTCCAGCAGATATTGCAACGCCAAAACGTCATTGACGCACAATTCGGGCTTCGAATAGATTTTTTTCATGTTGTGTGTATATGTATGATTACCGATCGTATGGCCTTCGTCCAGTTCGCGCCGATACATGGCAACACTGTGGTTATCGGTAAAACCGCGTACAAAAAAGGTTGCGCGCACATCGTTTTCCTTTAAAACATCCAGGTATTTCTCGGTAAGCAAGTAAGGACCGTCGTCAAAGGTAAGGTAGGCGATCTTTGCATCGCTTTCTCCGTTTAATATTTTATGTTCCAATAAGCTGATATTTGAGAAATATTCGGCTCTTTTGGCTGTTATAGCCGAATCTATCTGCTCAATTGATTTTATTTTACCGTTTGTTAGATCATACTGGCTGCATAATTGTTCGTATTTTTGTTTTTGTGTTTTGTAATTGCATTCATTGAAGTAAACATCAGTTTTGAAAAAAAACAAATAGGCAAATGCAAGCAAGATGCAAAAACCGATGGCATTCAAATACATATATTTTCTCAATTGATATAACCGATGATCTCTTCGTTCCATTTTTTCAAATTCTCATACAATTCTACTTTTTTGGTATTTTGATCGATCAATGTATCAAGACTTTGATTGGCTGAATTAAGCTCATTTTGTTTTTGATCTATCTGCTGGTGGATGGCATCAATTTTTTGAGCGTATTGAAGTCTGGCCTCTTTATCTTGGTAATAATAAAATTCGATCATATAAAAGCAGCAAATAATCAATGCAAAAATCAAAAGAAACTTTAAAATTTTAGACTTCATTTCAACCTCCTTGTTTGATGAGAATAATAGTTTTATGGTTTAAGACTAGCACAACTCATTAACATTGTCAAACGGATTATTTGCATCTTTCAATAAAGGATTTACTGCTAAAACATTAAGTAAATTCGGGATAAAAAGAAAGTCAACCTCGTATGAATGATCCTATTCGTCGCCGATATGGTATAATAACCTTATCAGATTTTAACAAGCAGATGGGAGTAGTTATGGAATATAGAAAACAGTTTGACAAATGGCTTAACGATCCGTATTTTGATGAAGATACGAAAAACGAATTAAAAAATATCACCGACGAGACGGAATTAAAAGACCGTTTTGAAAATAGCCTTGATTTCGGCACGGGCGGGCTCCGAGGCATTATCGGCGCAGGAACCAACCGGATGAATAGATATACCGTGCGAAGGGCGACTTATGGGCTTGCCCTTTATCTGATCGAAACATATGGTCATAAAGTCAAAGAAATGGGTGCTGTGATTGCCTATGACAGCCGAAACCGATCCGACCTATTTGCTTTGGAGACCGCGTTAATCTTTAATGCCTGCGGCATCAAAGCGTACCTGTTTGAATTTATTGCCGCTACGCCGGAGCTTTCGTTTGCCGTGCGCCATCTTGGATGCGCAGCGGGGGTTGTGATCACCGCGAGCCATAATTCAAAAGAATATAACGGTTATAAAGCATATGACGATGAAGGATGTCAATTTGTTCCCGAAAAAGCGGACAAGATCATTCAAAAAGTAAATACAGTTACTGATTTTAAAAGCATTCCGATAATCGACAAGGAATCGGCAGTCACTCAGGGCTTACTGAATTATATCGGCAACGCGGTAAGGGAAAGTTTTTACAATGCCATACTCAAGCAGTCGATACTTACAAACATCGATGCCAAAAAAGAACTTTCGGTGGTGTATACCCCCTTACACGGAGCCGGAAGCATACCTGTGCAGGAGGCTTTGAAAAGAGACGGGTTTACACAAGTGCAGGCGGTGCAAGAACAGGAGAAACCCGATCCGAGCTTCTCGACGCTGGTAAGTCCCAATCCCGAAGACCAAGCGGCACTCGATATGGCGATCCGTTACGCAGAAAAAACAAACGCTGATTTGGTAGTGGGAACAGACCCCGATTGCGACAGAGTCGGTATTGCCGTAAAGGATCATGACGGCTATGTTTTATTCAGCGGCAATCAAGTGGGCGCTTTATTGACGGAATTTATACTTGATCAAAAGAAAAGATCAAATCAGCTTGCCCTTAACAGCGTTATAATAAAAACGATCGTAACTTCGGAATTGGGATCAATGATTGCCCGGCATTACAATGTAAAAACCATCGATACCTTAACAGGATTTAAATTTATAGGCCAATTGATTACCGAATTCGAAGAGGATCATTCCTATGATTTTGTATTGGGTTACGAAGAAAGCTACGGTTATCTGATAGGAAAACATGCAAGGGACAAGGATGCCGTGGTAACTGCCATGGTGATTTGCGAGATGGCTGCTTACTATAAGGCAGATGGAAAAACACTAAACGATGTATTAAATTCTATTTATGGGCGATTCGGCTTTTACGCCGATCATTTAGATAATTTGACCTTGCAACCGCATGAAATGAATAAAGTCGAATCAATCATGAAGCTCATCCGTAAAGATGCGAAAAGATTATTACCATTTGAATTTATTCTTAAGGATTATGCGGGCGGCCTGGATGGTCTGCCGAAATCGGATGTAGTGAAACTTGTCTTATCCGATGGTTCTTGGATAGCAGTTCGGCCTTCGGGAACCGAACCAAAAATCAAATTTTATTATTCTATCCATGGAGATAACAAAAATACCGCACTTAACCGCCTTGACTTAATCAAATCAGCAATGCACAAAATGATCAAATTATAAAAACAAAAGCTTCGCGTTCAGTTCAATGCGGAGCTTTACGTTTCAAAAGTATAAAATATATCAATCTTATTATCGGTGATAACGATTTTATCAATCACAGACTGGATGATTCCTCTTTTTTGCAGGTACGTTAACCGTTCCCATATCTTGTTTAGATCCGTTATTTTTTCGCTGAATACATCCAATTTCTTTAATTGCATGGTTTGGTCGTTTAATATTTTTGTATACTGCTCTTTTTCTGATTTGAGTTTAGTCAGATGAAGCTTAGTTTCTTCAACGGCAATGCCGTCCGCTAAAAATTCAATAAGGTTGCTGATCCTTTTATCAATTTCTGTTAGCTTTTGTTTCAATGTAGAATTCTTTAACGTTTCCGAATCATCGCTTCTGTCTTTTATCAATTGCGGATTTAAAGAAAATTTAAAAAGCTGGGATAAAACCGCATCTTCGATTTCATAGGCCCAGTGTTTTTTATTGTCGCAGTTTTTATCCTTGATCATGTAGCTTTTTGAAGATTGCTGCGAATAACAGCAGATTTTATGGCCTGCGTTTCCCCACTTTTGATAGCGCATTTTTGCACCGCATTTTCCGCAATAAATAAGTCCGGTCAGCAAATTTTCGCTGCGGCGGATATTGTTTTTGCTCCTTTGCGCTATAAGACGATTGGCTTCCTCAAATATATCCATATCAACGATGGGTTCATGGAGTCCCTGATACTGGGCGTTTCCATATTCGATGATCCCTGCGTTGATTTTTCCCTTTAATATCTGCATGACGATTTTGTCATATTTTAATCCAAAATAGTTGGCGATTTTTTCGGTCGACCAGCCTTGAAGATATAATTCAAACATTTTTTTAACGATTGGAGCGTTTTGATTTTTTACAAGGATGCCCGTAGTTTTGTCATAATCATATCCGTATGGCTGATTGCCTCCGCCCGGCCAGTATCCCTTTTTTAATCGCTCCTTCATACCCATACGGGTACGCTCTTTGATCGTTTCACGCTCCAGCTGTGCGAAAACGGACAAGATGCCGATCATTGCCTTGCCGAACGGGGAGGTGGTATCAAAATTTTCGCTGATCGAAATGAAATCCACGCCGTTGGGAATAAAAATCTCTTCAATCAAAAAAAGCGTGTCCTTCTGACTTCTGGACAAACGATCCAATTTATAGACGATGACGATATCGATGCGATGCATTTTACAATCGTCGATGAGTTTTTCAAGCATCGGCCGCCTTATATTGCTGCCAGAAAAGCCTCCGTCCACATAATATTCATAATCGCCGATTTCTTTAAGCTTGCAGAAGGTTTTCAACAGTTCTTTTTGCGCGTCGATGGAGTAACCCTCATTCTGCATATCGGTCGATACCCTGCAATAAAGAGCCGCCGTCATTTTACCGTATCCGCATGGTTTTTATTCGGACGGCTTTCTTGTATGACATTGCTTAATATTTCATAGACCGATTGATTTTTTATTGTCATTTGCTCCGGTTTTTGACTGTCTTTGCCTTCGATATGATTAACGATAATCAATGCCATGTTTTTATCCTCCGATAAAAACAGTATGAACAAAGTTCAAGCAAATAAACATTTTAGTAATCATATTTCGCCGAATTTCATAAGCATAGAATATGAAAACGAAATTCATCGTCGGGTTATTTATGATATTGATCATCATGCTGATCATCAGCGTGATAAGCTTTATCAAATTGAGCAAACAGTACGAAAGCACGGTTTATGCCTTTAAAATTCAGGATTCCGGCCTGCCGGATAATTTTGATGAATTGGTCGGCGAAAAATGGGGCGTGTCCGACTATGCCGTCATCAAAGGAGATATCCGAGTCGATATCGAAAAAACCGTTTCCGAAAAATATTACATCAAATATTCATGGATCAATTATGACAACAGCTATTTTGCTGTCAATATTTTGATCGAAAATTTAAAACGGGAACCTTTGCAGGACGATAAAAATATTACAGCCATCGTAACCGATAACCGTAATAATACCTATCTGCCTTTTTACTGCAATTTTTCGGATTATCCCACCGATACGCCGCTTTATTATAAAAAGACTTTATTCTGCCGTTATCTGCCTATCAATCCCAAAGCGACAACCATTAATGTGACGGTTCATTACAACGGCGAAATCTTTACCTTGAAAGACATACCTTTGGATTGATTGAATTTTATTATTGTGTCATGGTATAGCTTTTTTCCAAAAATTGTTTTTGCTCAAAGAGCATATGTTTGATAAATGAATGGATCGGCCGATATTCCGATAACTTCAATAAATTATTCAATTCATTGATCAGTTCGATGCTCTGAAGGCTAAAGTTTGCGATATTGTTTTTCATAAGGACAAGGTCTGTTTGCACGGTATAACTGCCTAAGGCATATTTCTTTTTGAAAATGGCTTCGCAGTCTTCCTTGATTTCTTCGTATGTCTGCGCAATATTGCCGAGCCTGTCAGAAATCGGTTTATCCAGACGTATGCCGCACAGTTCGCACAAATTCAGTACAAACAAACAATGCTGCGTGGATAAGTGGCAATAATCACGAAGGATTTCGGCGTTTTGTTTGATATAAATGATATTTTCTCTCATCATAGCGTCGCATCTCCTTTAGAACTACATATCCTGTCAAACCGGATTGCTTGTCTGTTTATGTATATGTTTTAGGCGGGCATATATAATAAAAAAGTGCAAAAAACAACTATTAAATTTGCGAACAGCCCATTTTCATGTATAATGGTTTTGTAATAACAGGCTTAAATATCGGTAGTTATATTTTTGCTTACATACCATAATCGGAGGCAATCATGAAAATTGGCTTGGTAGGGCTGCCCAATGTAGGCAAAAGCACCTTATTCAATGCACTTACAAAATCAAACGCGCAGGCGGAAAATTATCCGTTTTGTACGATAGATCCAAATATCGGAATTGTCGTTGTGCCGGATAAAAGGCTCGATGTTTTAAGCGATATGTATGATACGTTAAAAAAAGTACCCACGGCTGTGGAATTTGTCGATATTGCGGGTATCGTAAAAAATGCCGGCAAGGGAGAAGGCTTGGGTAATCAATTTTTATCTCATATCAGAAATGTAAACGCCATACTTGAAATTATCCGCTGCTTTGACGATGATAACATCACCCATGTGGACGGCAGCGTCGATCCGGTGCGCGATGTTGAAACCATTCATTACGAGCTTATTTTTTCTGATTTGGAAATGATTGAAAAAAGAATGCGCGCCGTCGAAAAAACAGCGGCGCACGGCAATAAAGAGGATAAGTTTTTATTTGATACGTTAAAATCGGCAAAGGAACAGCTGCTTTCGGGATCTTTCATAAGAATGAGCGAATTTACACAAGAAGAACAGGACTTACTTAACAATCAGAATCTTTTAACGACCAAACCGGTATTATACGCAGCCAATGTCAAGGAAGAAGAAATCAATTCTTCCAATCCCTATGCCGAAGCGCTGCGCAAATATCTTTCCGAAAATTATCCGGGTTCGCAGATGCTGATCATTTCCGCAAAGATCGAAGCGGAGATCGCGCAGCTTGAGGATGAAGAACGCGCGATGTTTTTGGAGGAATTGGGACTGAGCGAATCCGGGCTGGATAAGGTCATCCAATGCGGCTATGAAAAATTAAACCTGATCACCTATTTTACCGCCGGTAAAAAAGAATGCAAGGCATGGCAGATCGAAAGGGGAACCAAGGCTCCGCAAGCTGCGGGCAAAATCCATTCTGATTTTGAGCGCGGCTTCATTCGTGCCGAAGTGACCAAGTATGAAAAGCTGGTGGAGGCGGGCAACGATGTAAAAGCCAAAGAGATGGCATATACCCGCGTGGAGGGAAAAGACTATATAATTCAGGATGGGGATGTCGTGTACTTTAGATTTAATGTTTAACGAGGTGAATCTTATGTATGCTTACCAAAGGCACAGATTTGTATTTTTTATCCTGCGTCCTTTTTTTAAACTATATCTCAAATGGAGATATAATTATACGGCTGAAAAATTCGTTTGCAAAAATGAAAATTTTTTGATTCTGGCCAATCACGTCTGTACCATGGACCCATTTATGGTAGCGATGAGTTTTTCCAAACCCATCTATTTTGTAACCAGTGATCATATCCTTCGGCTTGGTTTCGTCAGTAAGATCATTGATTTTTTGGTGGCGCCTATCAGCAAACTCAAATCCACAACGGATATTTTGACCATCAAAAATATAATGAAGCGTTTAAGCCGAGGAAGGAACGTTTGTCTGTTTCCTGAAGGAAACCGGACGTTCTCGGGCTGCACCACCTATATATCTCCCGCTATCGGTAAGCTTATAAAGGCATTAAACTCTGATATTGTGATGTATATCATCGATAAAGGTTATCTGGCCGATCCGCGTTGGGGCGAAACCGTGCGCAAGGGTGAACTCAAAGGCTACGTGAAATATATTTTGAAGCCGGAAGAGTATAAGAAAATGACACCGGAACAAATTGCCGAGATCGTAATCGAACAGCTGCATGTCGATCCTACGCCGCTTGATGAACCAAATGTTATCCCTTTTAAAGGAAAACGGCTAGCCGAGCATCTGGAGCGCGAAATTTTTATATGCCCCGACTGTCACGGAATATCGACGATCCATACCCGTGGAGATAAAGGTTTATGCACCCAGTGCGGTTTGAGTTTTACTTATGACGTCACGGGATATTTAAAGGGCAGGGAAGGATTTCCTTTTCAAACGATCAAACAATGGGACGACTGGCAAAGGGAATTTATCAATGGCGGCGATATCAATGACACCGCGGTGTTATGCAGGGATACCGCAGATACCATGTATCACGTATACCGCGCAAAAAAGAATGTTTTTATGGGAAAAGGGACGATCTCACTTTTTCGTGACCGGATTGAGTTTTTTGACGAAAAAATCCAAAAAAACTATATCTTTCGTTTTCACGATATCGACAGCATGATCGTGTTGGGGCGTCAGGTGCTTCAATTCAATTATGCCGATAAAATCGTGTACGAATTTAAAAACAAGCATGTAAGAAACGCAATCAAATACATGTATTATTATTATAATTACAAAGAAAGAAGCAAATGTGAAGATCATGGATATTTCGGTATTTAGATAATTCGCCGGGTATACAAAAATATATCTTGTTTTTTAAAGAAACATGTAATATAATTTTACATAAATTATACAGGCAATGAAGCCTTTGGAATTTTTTACATTAAATGTAAGATTTCAAAGGCTTTTTTTAAGGCGGCTTATGAAACAACGCGAACTACAAAATAAAATTGATATAAAAACGATTATTGAACAAAAAAAATTATTCGTCTGTTTTCAGGCGATTGTTTCAATCAGCAGAAAAAATATAATCGGTTACGAAGGTCTTATAAGAGGCCTGGATCCTTTGTCCGGCGATATGATTATGCCTGCGGACTTGTTTGAGGCTGCAAAAAATGAAGGGCTTACACTCCAACTGGACAGGATTTGCAGAGATATCGTAATCAAAGAATTTTACGGTATACACCGCAGGGAAAATGACAAGCTTCTTTTTTTGAATTTGGAAGCTTCTTTGCTGGATCAGGTCGCAGGCTCCAATTATCTGATGAATCAGGTAAAGGCACATAAGATCAATCCAAGAAATATCGTCATAGAAATCAATGAGGGCAATATTGAAGATACCGAAGCATTGACAAAGTTCAGCGACACTTACCGGAAGCTCGGTTTTATGCTGGCCCTTGATGATGTGGGTACCGGCTTTTCGAATATGGACAGGATATTGTTCGTAAAGCCGGATATCATCAAAATCGATATTACGCTCGTCAAAAATCTGCAAAATGATTATTATAAGCAAGGCGTTATTAAATCTCTGATTAATTTGGCTAATATTATCGGCGCTTTGGTTATCGCCGAAGGGATAGAAACTATGGAAGAAGCCCTGCAGATCATGCAGCTTGGCGGGCAGATGATGCAGGGCTATTTTTTTTCGAAGCCTCAAAAAATATTCGATGGGATCACGGAAACCACGCAGGCCAATATCAATGACATCATAAAAGCCTTCAATAAATCCATACAAAATCGAACCGGAGAAGAGAAGAAGAAAAATAATCAGCTAAATCAGATCATCCGCAATTGCATCAAAGAGCTTTCTTGTGTTACCGCTTCGGAATTTGATAATAAGCTGCTTGAACTCACATGGTCGCATAGAAATATCGAATGTGCCTATGTGCTCAACGAAGACGGCATACAAATCAGCAATACGATCCGCTATTGCGAAGAAAATGATATCAAGGATAATCTCATTTTTTATTCGGCGAGACCTGGCAGCGACCATACGATGGAAAAATATTATTATCCCATGAAAAGCGCCGGATTATCCAAATACATAACAGAACCCTATGTATCACTGGCAACGGGCAACCTGTGCATCACCATATCAAAACTATTCAAATGCAACCAAAGAAAATATATATTATGCGTCGATTTTAATACGACGGAGATCGTTTTTGAATATGATTCCATCCGCAATATGAATGTATCCAATTTGGTATTCAATATAAACGGAAAATCTATAACAGAAATCAACAGCATCATCAATAAAATGAACGAAGAAATCATCAAGGACAGTCTAACCAATACCTATAACCGCCGATATATGGAAGAGCGTCTGCTTGTTGATGTCTTTAATGCGTTAAACGAAAATCAGCCGATTTCGGTTATACTGGCGGACATTGATTATTTTAAAAAAGTAAATGATACCTACGGACATTTGGCCGGAGATCACGTTCTGAAAGAATTTGCCCATATCGCCAATGCGAATATCAGAAAAAGCAGGGATTGGATCGCCCGTTACGGCGGAGAAGAATTTTTGATCGTGCTTCTGAATGCGGATGAGAACGCTGCTTATAAAGTGGCCGAAAAGGTCCGCAAAGCGATCGAAGAGACAGAATTTTTATATAATAACGAATCCATCAGGATCACGGCAAGCTTTGGGACATATACTTTAAAAAGCAATGATTTGAGT
Organism: Eubacteriaceae bacterium; assembly: GCA_036833715.1. Taxonomy (GTDB): domain Bacteria; phylum Bacillota; class Clostridia; order Eubacteriales; family Anaerofustaceae; genus JBGMEA01. Next base: position 12,040 of record DAITPG010000018.1, read on the forward strand.
TATGAACAACTTATGGACCGCGCTGACAAAAACCTATACAAAGCGAAAAACAGCGGTAGAAACAAAACTATATCGCAGTAGACATCAGCAGTTTTTATGGATCTTTCATTTTATTTTGACAATCGAATGCCATCGGCACGGCATAGGTGGAAAATTTCACATTATATTTAAAATCAAAATTATCGATCGATTTAATCAAACCGACACAGCCGATTTGAAAAATATCATCCAAATTTTCGTTCCTGTAGTTAAATTTTTGTACTACGCTTAATACCAGCCGTAAATTGCACCTTATAAATTCATCTTTTAAATCCTCCTCACCGTTTTTAAGTCTGAACAGCATTTCCTCTACTTCTTTTTGTCTCATTTTTGGAAGGGTCGAAGTAGATATTCCGCAGATTTCAACCTTATTATGCAATTGTCAATCCTCCCTTGATGTGGTTTTGTAAGTTTTCCCTTGGGAGGATGATTTATACTGAATTTGGTATATTATTTATTCTTCGAAATAATATTGAAATTAGAAGCTTTTATTTTTTTCAACCAGATTTTCCGAGGTGATAATGAGACGAAAATTTTATGCAGCTTTATTGGCTTTTCTTTCCTTTTTTTTATTATTTGATACGGCGCAGGTACGGGCCGATTCTAAAGCTGCGGCTTTTGTGGAAATGAATACGGGCAGGGTACTATATCAGCAAAATGCCCATCAGCGGCTTCCGATGGCTTCCACCACAAAAATCATGACGGCGCTGGTCGCCCTTGAAAACGGGGATTTGGAATCCCTGGTTAAGGTAAGCGAAACGGCACAGGGGGTGGAAGGCTCCAGTATGTATTTAAAAGAGGGCGATGTACTCACTCTCAATGACTTGATCATCGGCCTGATGTTTTTTTCGGCAAATGACGGGGCCGTCGCTATTGCGGAACACGTATCCGGATCAGTCGAAGGATTTATAGAATTGATGAATAAACAAGCGCTCGATTTGAATTGCGTGAATACCAAATTTCATAATCCAAACGGCCTGCCGGATGATGAACATTATACGACCGCATATGATCTTGCAATCATAGCAGCTTACGCTTTAAAAAATGAGAAATTCAGGGAGATCGTCAATTCTGCCAAAGCGGAGATTACGCTTAACGGCAATGAAATGACCATATACAATAAGAACAAGTTCCTTAATTTGTATGATTATGCCATCGGCATCAAAACGGGTTATACCAAAGCCGCGGGCAGATGTTTTGTCTCGGCCGCGCAGAAAAACGGCATGGTGATCTGCGGTGTGCTTTTAAACAGCGGCGATATATTCGGCGAAAGCGAAGCCATTTTGGAGCAGTGTTATAAAAAATATTCGATGGAAACGGTTTTAACTAAAGGACAATATTTATGCTCGATTCCCGTAAGCGGCGGAGAAGAGACGACATTTGAAGTACAAGTGCCCGAGGATATTGCCGTGCCCCTCACAGATACAGAGAAAGAATCTATAGAAATCAAAAGCGATTTTATCGAATCCTTGAACGCTCCCGTTCATTATCAACGCCAGATCGGAAATATTCAAATACTGCTCGATGGCAAAGTGATAGCGGAAAAGATAATTTACACCGAATATACGATCGGAGAAAAAATACCATTGGTCGATCGTTTTAAGGAAAAATATAAAATCATTATCGATGAAATATTTTAATAAAATAAGAAGCTGTTCAATAAACAGCTTCTTATTTTGTTGCAGTATAAAATTTAAGAGGGGGAAATTGGTTTACAAACAGATAATAACGCATAAAACTTTAAGAAAACTTAAAAAATCGTAAAATTTATATTTATTTTTTTGGTTTTTTGTATTAATATAGTTAAGCACACATTGTGTGACTCTGTAGCTCAGCTGGAAGAGCGCTACCTTGACACGGTAGAGGTCATCGGTTCAAGCCCGGTCAGAGTCACCATTTTTTTAGGAAGGACTTTTTTTCCGGAATGGACAAAATCAGAAAATTACAGATCGCTACCGATTTCTATCAATTCAGCGTCAGCAATGTTTATGCGAATGAGGGAATGGCTGACCGGATAGCGGTCTTTGATCTTTTTATCAGGAAAAATCCGTTCAGCGGCGGCTTCACCGTATTTGCCGGACTTGAACAGATCATTGAATATATTACCGATCTTTCTTTTGACGATGATGATATCCTTATGCTGAAAAGGAATCATCCCGAATTGTCAAAAGAATTTTTAGCCTATTTGAGAAATTTTAAGTTTACGGGTGAGATTTATTCCGTAAACGAAGGTGAAGTTGTATTTCCGAATGAACCGCTGCTGCGGGTGAAAGCCCCGCTGCTTCAGGCACAGCTTATTGAAACCACCATGCTTGCCATTATCAATCACCAGTCTTTGATAGCGACCAAAGCTTCCAGAGTCTGCGAAGCGGCAAAAAGCGATATCGTGCTGGAATTCGGTCTTCGCAGAGCGCACGGCACGGAAGCGGCTTTATTTGGCGCCAGAGCCGCAATTATAGGCGGTTGTACGGGCACAAGCAATGTAGAGGCGGAATATCGTTGGGATATAAAATCCAAGGGAACGATGTCTCACGCTTATGTAATGAGTTTTGAGGATGAGTATAAGGCCTTTGAAAAATTTGCCGAATATAATCCAGGTAATGTAATTTTATTGGTCGACACATACGATACGCTCAAAAGCGGAGTCGTCAATGCCATTAAAGTGTTCGACAGCTTGCAAAAGGTCGGAAAGCTGAAGGGAAGCTACGGCATTCGTCTGGATTCGGGCGATCTTTCATATCTTTCTAAAAAAGCACGAGGAATGTTGGATGCAGCCGGACACAAAAAGGCGATCATCAGCGCCTCTTCAGACTTGGACGAATACTTGATCCATGATTTAAAAGCACAGGGTGCAAAAATCACGATGTGGGGCGTAGGGACTAAAATGATCACAGCCTACGACTGTCCGGCACTTGGAGCCGTCTATAAATTGAGTCAGCTTCAGGATGTTCCCAAGATGAAAATATCGGATGATCCCGAAAAAATCACCAATCCCTGCTATAAAAAGATCGTTCGGTTGTTCAGCCGTGAAACGGGGAAGGCCTTGGCGGATTTGATTATGCTGGACGATGAAACCATCGATGAAACGAAACCTTTAAAAATCTATCATCCTCTTTTTTCATATAAGCAAAGAGTATTGAAGGATTTTTATGTGAAGGAATTATTGCAATGCATATTTAAAGACGGTAAGTTGATGTACGACAAGCCTTCAGTCCATGCTATTGCGGCTTATCATAAGGAAGCAAAAAGCCGATTTTGGGAAGAAAATCTACGCTTTATCAATCCGAATGAATTTCATGTCGATATTTCGGATCGATTATATGACATAAAAAAAGAATTCATCAGTAAACATAGTTGGTAAAATGCAATTGAGGTAATCGTATGAATAAAAAAATCAATGTCGGCGTAATCTTCGGCGGAAAAAGCGGAGAGCATGAGGTTTCGCTGAACTCTTCGTATAATGTAATCAAAGCAATCAATAAGGACCGATATGAAATCACGATGATCGGCATCACTAAAGAAGGGGAATGGAAGCTTTACTGCGGAGATGTAGAGGCCATTAAAGAAGGTACATGGGAATTGCAGACCGAATATATCCGCACCGACTTTTCTGTTTTTAAAGATGATACATTCGGCGCCGTGGATATCTTTTTTCCAGTTATGCACGGTACTTTCGGTGAAGACGGAACGATCCAGGGCTTTTTCGAAATGCTTGATAAGCCTTATGTCGGATGCGGAGTTGCGGCCTCTGCCGTAGCGATGGATAAAGCCATTGCCAAAATATTATTTACTAGCGAAAGTATTCCTGTCGTCGAAGGAATCACATTTAATCGGTCAGATGTAAAAAAAATCGATGCATGCGTTGAATTGCTGGAATCAAAATTTGCCTATCCCGTATTTGTGAAGCCTGCAAATATGGGCTCCAGCGTAGGCATATCCAAAGCGCACGACCGAATCGAATTTCAAAATGCGATAGCCGAAGCAGCCAAGTATGACAATAAAATTTTAGCGGAAAAATTTATAAGCGCCAAAGAGATCGAAGTTGCCGTACTCGGAAACGACGAGCCGCAGGCATCCTGTGTGGGCCATATTATACCATGCAATGAGTTTTATGATTACGAAGCGAAATATTTAAGCGGAGACGATTCCAAAATCGTGATACCCGCACCGCTTTCTGAGCGGCTGACAGAACAAATCAAACAATATGCAATCCAAGCCTTTAAGGTCATCGGCGGCAGCGGATTATCCAGAGTGGATTTTTTTGTTGAAGAAGGAACGGACAATATTTACTTAAACGAGATCAATACGATGCCCGGTTTTACAAATATAAGCATGTATTCCAAACTTTGGGACGCCAGCGGCATCGCTTACGGAGAACTTGTGGAGAAATTGATTGAACTCGGCTTTGAACGGTATAATAGCAGAAAAGCATTGTTGTATAAAAAAGAGTTTTAGGTAGAAAAAATGAGCGGAAAACTGAAAATAGAACAGCAGATTATAGAGTTAACGCAAAACGCATTACAAAAAACCGTCGAATCGGGGATACTTGAGTTGACGGAGAACCCTTTCATACAAGTTGAAGTTCCCAAGGATCAAAAATTCGGAGATTTCTCCGTCAACATCGCTATGCAGCTTGCCAAGCATGCGAGAGTAAATCCCAGAGAACTGGCAGCAAATATCATCAAGCATATGGATTTCGCTGGCAGCTATGTAATCAAAACTGAAATCGCCGGGCCGGGATTTATCAATTACTTTTTAAGCGACCAATGGCTGTACGACGAGCTGTCGGAAATTATTGAAAAGAAAAATCTTTACGGTGAATTGACATTAGTAAATCCCAAAAGCATCAACGTTGAATATGTCAGCGCCAACCCGACAGGGCCGCTTCATATCGGCAACGCGCGCGGCGGAGCCATAGGCGATGTGCTTGCCAATCTTTATAAATGGGCGGGCTGGGAGGTCACGAAGGAATTCTATCTGAATGATGCAGGCAATCAAATC
>DAITPG010000019.1:0-16542 GCA_036833715.1 Eubacteriaceae bacterium
CTTTTACTTGGCGCACAGCCTTAATGAACGCGTTTGGCCGCTTGTGTCATCGGAAGGCATCGATAAATTTTTTGATTCCGCCATCCGGGACGGAAGAATCAAATACGCAGGATTTTCATTCCATGCAGCCTTGCCGCTTTTTAAAGAAATTGTAGATTATTACGACTGGTCATTTTGCCAGATCCAATATAATTATATGGATATCAATCTGCAGGCAGGTACCGAAGGACTTCGATACGCCGCGTCGAAGGATATGGGCATAACAATTATGGAACCGCTTCGAGGCGGCAAGCTTGCTACTCAGCTGCCGACTGAAGCGCTCGATTTGATTGCCGCAATGCCGGTGAAACGATCCGCGGCGGAATGGGCGCTTCGCTGGGTATGGAACCATCCGGAGGTGTCGGTGGTCCTCAGCGGAATGAACGCCATGGATCAGGTGGAAGAAAATCTAAAAACAGCCGCGGATGCGCTTCCCGAAATATTACGCCCGGAAGAAATGGAGCTGTTTGAACAAATAAGATCTATTTTTGAGGAAAAATCCAAAGTCAACTGCACAACATGCGGTTATTGCATGCCGTGCCCGGCGGGCGTAAATATCCCTCAATGCTTTACGGCTTATAACACACACGCCATTTTCAACGATGCGCACAACTATATGATCCTTCCGCCCGACCAAAGGGCTCACAACTGCGTGGAATGCGGCAATTGCGAATCACAATGTCCGCAAAACATTCCCATCCGTGAAAAATTAAAGGAAGTTGTTTCTACGTTTGCTTAATATGATCAATAAAGCAGCGCCGATATTCACGTAAGTTCACCTGCGTGAATATTTTTCAAAATCAATTTCCTATCAATCCTATCGATAAAAATCAATTACTCGTAAAATGTATTTCTTTTGTGTTTTTTGTTGCTCTTCACGATCAATATGGCATAAAATATATACATCCGTTCTTGGAGGTAAAAAGATGAGGATCTTGTATTACGATTGTTTCAGCGGCATCAGCGGCGATATGAATCTTGGGGCCATGCTGGACTTGGGGATGGATGCCGATTATTTGAGAACCGAATTATCCAAGCTCCATATGAATGAGGAATTTGATCTGAAAATAAAGAAAGATGTAAAAAACGGAATCACCGGCACGAAAGCGGATGTTTTACTGAAAATTGATTCTCAAGATCATTTGCACGACGGTCATGTCCGGGATAAACAAGACGGACACAGCCATTCTCATCACTTAGAGCATGAGCACAGCTCTCATTTCCATTCGCACGGTGACAAAGAACATGCGCATACAGTGGACGTTCATCCACACGCTGAACCTGATACCGGCCACATCCATAAACATGACCGTCATTTTGCAGACATTAAAAAGCTCATAGAATCCAGCGATTTAAACGACAACGTAAAAAAGCTGAGCATTGCAATGTTTTTAAAAATAGCGCAGGCAGAAGCGAAAGTGCATGGCGTAACCATCGAAGAAGTGCATTTTCACGAAGTCGGCGCGGTTGATTCCATTGTTGATATCGTAGGAGCCGCTGTGGCTTTGGATTATTGGAAGGCGGACAAGGTTATGGCTTCTTCGGTGCAGGTGGGAGGCGGATTTGTAAAATGCGAACACGGGCTGATGCCTGTTCCCGCTCCCGCAACAGCCGAAATTCTCAAAGGAATACCGATTAAATCGGGGCTTGTGAATTTTGAAACAACGACGCCTACAGGAGCGGCGATATTGGCTTCAAATGTTGAGCAATATTCGGATTCCATGAATTACTCAGTAACAAAAGTCGGGTATGGCCTGGGCACCAAAACCTTTAATATACCGAATGTATTGCGTGTCTATCTTCTGGAAACGGAGGAAGTGCTTCCGGCGGAAACGCAGTACATGCTGGAAGTCAATATTGATGACATGAATCCGGAAATGTATGGCTACATTGAAGAAAAATTGTTTGAGGCAGGCGCGCTCGATGTGTATAAAACACCCATCATCATGAAAAAAGGCAGGCCCGCAATTAAATTGAGCGTTTTAATAAACAGCGCCATTGAACCGGCTATACTGGTTATTTTGTTTACGGAGACGACTTCGATCGGACTGCGAAAATATCCGGTCGAAAAAATCATGCTGCAACGGGATTTTTATACGTTGAACACAAAATACGGGGATGTCTCCATCAAACGTTCGTTTTACAACGGCAAGGCCGTGCAGCAAAAGGCTGAATATCAGGAATGCGCAAAACTTGCCAAGGAAAACAAAGTTCCTATATCCCAAATATATAACGAAATCAACAAATTGGTAAACTGATACCAAAATGAGGTACCATGAACGCACATGAAAAACTGAGCCTGCTCAGAGAAAATATAAAAAATTATCAGAAATTAGTATTATCCTTTTCGGGAGGAGTGGACAGCACCTTTCTGTTAAAAGTGGCGCATGAAGAACTGGGGAATAATGTGATTGCCGTTACCGCACGGTCTTCAACTTATCCTGAAAGGGAATTTAAAGAAGCGGAAGCCTTCGCGAAAGAACTTGGCGTTAAGCATATCGTTATCATATCCGAAGAACTGGAAATTGAAAATTTTGCGGATAATCCGGTAAACCGCTGTTATTTCTGCAAGCATGAATTGTATGAAAAAATTGACGATGTGGCGCGCCAACACGATATTGTATATGTGGCGGACGGAACCAACCAAGATGATTTGGGCGATTACCGCCCGGGAATGCAGGCATTGGATGAATTAAAAGTCGTCAGCCCGCTTAAAGATGCAGGTATGACCAAACAGGATATCCGCGCGCTTTCGAAGGAAATGGGACTTGACACCTGGGATAAGCAATCCTTTGCCTGTCTGGCGTCACGTTTCCCTTACGGTCAGAAAATCACCCGTGAAAAGCTGGCTATGGTTGATAAAGCGGAGCAATACCTGCTGGATCTGGGATTTAAGCAGCTGCGCGTGCGGCATCACGGCGACTTGGCGCGCATTGAAGTCAGTACGGAAGAAAGAAATAAGCTGTTTGATGAAAAACTGATGGATACGATCTATCAGGAATTTAAAAAGATCGGTTTTACCTATGTTTCCATGGACTTAAAGGGTTACAGGACAGGAAGCATGAATGAAACGATCTCGTCCGTTTAAATGACTTGATACGGAGGTTCGCTTTGAACAAAGAAGAACTGATCAATCTGCTTAAATCGGTGAGAAACAATGAAACCGGCATCGATGAAGCCTTAAAAGAAATCATTAATCTCCCGTATAAAGACATGGGATTTGCGAAGATAGACAGTCACAGAGAGCTGCGCGTCGGTTATCCCGAGGTGATTTACTGCGCGGGAAAAACGCCGGAACAGGTGCAGCATATCGTGGCGTTTATGCTCGAACGGGAAAATAACATATTAGCGACCCGCGCGGAAGAGCAGACGTATTTTGCCGTAAAAGAAGTATGCCCGTTTGCGGAATACAACAAGATCGGCAGAGTGATCACGATCAAGAAAAAACCCCAGGAATTAACGGAAAGCTATATCGCCATCGTATCGGCGGGCACTTCCGACCAGTATGTGGTGGAGGAAGCATTTGAGACCGCGCAGATTTTGGGCAACAGGGTAGAGAAGATCTATGATGTCGGCGTTGCGGGCATCCATCGCTTATTTTCAAAAATCGATATCATCCGCGGCGCCAAAGTAATCATCGTGGTTGCCGGAATGGAGGGCGCGCTTGCGAGCGTTGTCGGCGGCCTGGTGGACAAACCCGTGATCGCGGTGCCCACCAGCATCGGATACGGCGCCAATTTCGGGGGGATCGCTGCGCTGTTGACCATGCTCAACAGCTGCGCAAGCGGTGTGACCGTAGTGAATATTGATAACGGATTCGGCGCTGCCTACAGCGCTTCCATGATCAACAAGCTTTAAAAATCGCATTAGAAATGACGGGGTATCTTAATGATTGTATCTTTATTAAACGGAATAAAAAAATATCCGTTCGCATTGGAAGAATTGGACCTGCTGGAAGGAATGCTTAAGGAGCCTATCTATAAATGTATCGACCGGGAAGATGCGTACAACGTGCTTCCCGAAGCAGAGATCATCGTTACGCTGGGCAGCGGTGATTTTGTTATCCCGTTGGACGAAGGCTTGCTTGAAAGATGCGTTAACTTAAAACTTCTTTTCAGTTTTAATGCGGGTGTTGAAAAACTTCCGCTGGAAACCTTGTCTTCGATGGGCGTTACGGTATGCAATACCAGAGGCGCGCATGCGACGACCATAGCGGAATATGTGATCGGCGGAATGCTGGTTTTAAGCCACGGGCTGAATAACTATGTTCGAAACCAGACAAATGCCCTATGGAAACCGGAGGTGCCCGGGGAAAACATAGAGGACAAAATAATGTGCATTATCGGAGCGGGTAGCATCGGCAGCATGATCGGTCGAAAGGCCAAGAAGCTGGATATGCACGTTATAGGTATCAAAAGAAATCCCTGCCCGATCGAAGGATTTGATGAAGTATGGGGATTGGATCGGCTGAATGAAGCGATTGAAACCAGCGATTATATCGTATCGGTCACTCCGCTTACCGATGAAACCTACCATATGATCGGCCACAAAGAATTTAAGAAGATGAAAAACAAGACAGTTTTTATCAACGTTGGAAGAGGTGACACCGTCGATGAAGATGCGCTGATCGAGGCTCTCAAAAATCATAGGATAGCCGGGGCCGTTTTGGATGTTTTTCATAAGGAGCCGCTTCCTCAAGAATCTGACTTATGGAAATTAAATAATGTCATCATCACTCCGCATATCGCCGGTCCTTCAAAAAATACGCAGAAAAACGCGGTAAAAATCGTCTATGACCAATTGATGCGTTTCAGAAACGGCATTGAGATCACCGATAAAATCATTTGAATAAAATTTGAAAATAGAATACAGAAAACTTGTAAGAATGGTCCGCATCCGGTATATTAAAGCATTTTGACCGTTTTTAGCAGGTAAGCAAATGCAACAAAAACGTGAATGGGATATGGGTACTAAAGGACATTGCGTTTACAGAAATTTGGGACGAGGCAGAAAAGACTGATGTTGCATAGGGGCTTATTCAAAATGCGAATCGGGCGGAGATATTTATGCGCTGTTTTCGAAAGACATTGATTGGATTTACTTCCGTAGAAAACGAGTTGTTTGGCTCGGATAACCGGTACTTGCAGTTTTAAATCTGTATGTCGATTGCATGTTCAGAAACGAAGGGATCGGAAGTGCATTATTTGCGCTGACAGCGGACGACGCGGCAGCTGCGAGCGTTGAAACTTCATATTTCGGCGCATTCTTCCAAAGAAATGCAGATGTTTTATCGAAAAATGGGATGCATGGACGGTATTGAAATCAATGAAACAATGGCAACGGCGGACCCATGTGACTGCCAATTGGAATACGTACTGACTTAAAAAGCAGAATGCTTTCGCATTCTGCTCAATTTATTTCCCAGGCAATTACATATGAAATTTTCGGTTAAATTCGGATTGAATCAGTCTCCTTGCAAAAACGATCAATCCAATGATCGTTAATAAGGAACATCCCGCTACGATCGCGCTGGGCAGGATCGGTTCAGCCAGACCCGAAAGTACAAGGATCAAAGGAATAAAGCTGATGACACACAATGTAAGCTGGTAGATGATATATTCCCGTCTGCTTTTTCCCAATTTCAAAATGAGGATGTTCAACGTCACAATAAAAGCGCTGAATATGATCGGCATCGTATAGGATATGGCCCATGTAACATGACTGAACGTGCTTCTGTAGCCGAATGCGTTGACAACCACAAGCGTGAGCGGAATAAATATCGCATGCATCATCAGCTTAAGGCCTAGATGGACTCGTTTTTTAAAAGTCAGCGATCCCAGCAGCCATGCATACAGTATATAGACCGAAGCGATCACGCACCATAATCGCCCATCCCAGGTGATCGTATTGACAACGATACAGATCGCAATCAAAATGATCGCGCTGATAGCAATCAAATCATTATAAAATTTCAATTGATTTTTTAAATCCCTGAAATCAGGATAGGTGATTTTCAAATCTTGCTGCCGGTCATCGCTTTCCAGCGGTTTATGGCAGAGTGGACAGGTTTCGGTTTGTGTGGATATTTTTATTTTGCATTCTTCGCAATATTTCAAAAGCCGTCTCCTTAAGCAAACTTCTCGGCAAGATTGGTCTCGATTTCGATATCCAAACCCTGTTCGGCCAAATATTTGAAAAACAATCGCTCCACATCCGTTTCATAAATCGTTCGCGTAAAGCTGATGGAAATCGTATTAAGGTATGAAATCACACTGACGCTGTGCGTGGATTCATTACCGACCGGCAGCTGGCATTCAAAATCTTTGATGTATCCGTTCAACGAAGACGGCAAATTTGCCGTGCCCATATTGGAGATCGTCAAAGTTTTGAGTTTGTCACCCAAAAAAATGCAGCCGATGCGTATAAGCGCTTTTTTTATAATCAGCGGAAAGAACGCAAATGCGCGTTCTGCCGCTACGTTTGCATTTAGTATCTCCTGCAGGCGGTCTTGGTTGAATTCTTCCTTAAAAGTTTCTTTGATGCCGGCAAGGATGGATTCAAAACTCATGTCGTTGTTTCTGCAATCGGTGGAGGTATGAAAAAACAAGGAAAAATTCCTCAATGTCTGAGAATTATAAAATTTGCGCATATTCACGGGTATGCAAATGTTGATTGGCTTGCGCACTTTTTTCTTATCCGCGCCTGCCGATATCCAAATGCAATGCGTGAGCACAGCGGCAAGATATTGCGTTAAAGTCGCTTGATGCTGTTTGGCGACCGCAAGCAGCTTATCCGCGGGGATTTTTCCGTTGATTACGCCGATGCCCTTGCGCAGCATAAAGCGCGTGCCTTTGATCCGATAAGCATATGTGGATTTCCCTCGTTTGGGACGAGCCGTAGTATAATTCTTCTTAAAGCCGTCTTCGGTTTCAATCTGTTTGGGCTGCTGGTCGACGGTGAGCACCTTTCCTTCTCCGTCATTGGCGATTCCCAAAAGCTCGAAATACCGAAACACAACCGCTTTTAAAAACTCGGTGGCGCTGCCTCCGTCGCATAAGCTGTGAAATACTTCAAGACTGATGCGGTTTTTATAATAAAAAAGAGTAAAATCATAGCCGTTATTTTTATGCGGGTCCAAAAACTGGTTCATGTAATAAGATTCTGGTTTTACTTTCGGCAGTTTATCGTTATGCTCATAGTAATTCCAGAATATTCCGTCTTTAAGTTTAACAAACATCGTTGGAAAGCGGGGCTTGCAATCATTCACGGCTTGCTGTAATGTTGCCGGATCGACTTCATCCATTAAATTGGCCGCAACGCGAAATACGCAGCTGTCTTTGGGGTTGGAAATAGATGTATATATTTTTGCCGCATTATCAAGCTTATACCATTTTGCGTCGATAGCGTAAGTACTTTCGTTCATATAACCTCACTAATAGTAATTTCTAAAAATAGAATTAATTTAATTATATATAATTTTATCAGCAATTGCAATGTCTTATGTATTTTTCCATCAATTGACTGAATTGGATATTACGTATCAGCTGATCGGGCCAGAAATTTTCATTACTCATTATTTTATTATATAACAGATAACGGCGGTTACATAGAAAAGATCAATCGCTTACAAAAGTCGATTGATCTTTTAAACCTTGCTTAGTCTATCGTAATTCCGGCACTTCCTGCGCCGAGTAACGTATTGATCAGGGTAATTCCGGTCGCCGTGGCAGAAAACACCATCAACAAACGGGTGCCTGCCGTAACCGGTATATTAAGCCCGCTGTTGACGCCGCTTACCAGATCGCCGATGTTGATAAGGCCTGTCAACGCCGGCGCCATGTCAACAAACGCACCCGTGGGTGTAAAGATACTGGAATTGGAGGGTGCGGAATAGGTTTCGGCTCTGACGGTTACGGATGTGGATATGAGCGCAAGTTCTGCGGCAACCTTAAACGTAGCGGCAACTGCCGTTATTACACCGTCTCGCGGAGCCGTAAATGCATATTCGATCGGAATGATATTCAAATCGATAAGGATACCCAAAGGTGTGATGCCGATCGTTGAACTGCCGAAACCCGCGACGCTGACGGTTCCGATCAAACCGCCGGCAATCGTCGTTAAAGTTGCGGGGATGAGCCCGGTGGCAAAAGGAATGATCGCCGATGCGCCTGTGGGGCCTGTGGGCCCCGTGGGACCTATAGGTCCTTGAGGACCGGTTGGGCCTTGAGGACCTTGCGGACCTGCAGGTCCCTGCGGACCAACGGGTCCCTGCGGCCCTGTGGGCCCCGATACACCCGGCGCTCCCTGCGGGCCGGACGGCCCTGGTAGCCCTTGCGGTCCCGGGGGGCCCGGAGGCCCGGGAATGCAGCAATCACACGGGTATGGATTGCAATCATGATGTGGATACATAAATTTTTCCTTTCTTTGATTGAAGGTGATCCTTCATAATATGATATGTGAAAAAAAAAAGAATGTAACCATTCAGGAACATGTCATATATTCAAACATACTATAAATCAAAAGACCGACATTGGCGCAACCGATCACGGCCTTATTAACAATCCGCAGATAACCGTCATATTATGTTTTAACGAATTGTAAATTTAGGTTTGTCCAAGACGGACAAGGAAAGGTTGTGATTATTTTGATTATTCACGTAGTTCAGCCGGGCGACAGCATTTATTCGATCAGCAAGCGCTACGGTGTTCCTATGCAGCAGATCCTCGATGACAACAAATTGACCGCCAATCAGCTGCTTATGGTCGGTCAGGCGATCGTTGTGGTGACGGACAATATCCGTCACACGGTAAAAAAGGGCCAATCCCTTTATTCGATCGCGCAATATTATGGCACAACAGTGCAGGCAATTTTAGAAGCGAATCCTTCGATCACCGACCCCAATCAAATTCAGGTAGGTCAAGTCATTTTTGTCCCGGTTTCAAAAAATAAGCTCGGTACCATCGATGTCAACGGCTATGTATTCCCGAGCGTTTCCGATGAAGTGCTGGAGCAGACGCTTCCGCATTTGACTTATCTGAGTATATTCAGCTATCAGGTACGGCCCAACGGCAGTCTTACGACGATAGACGATGAACCGCTGATCGCCGCTGCGCGTGCCCAAAACGTAGCTCCCATGATGGTCATCACCAATATCAGGGAAGGCGGCAGCTTTGACAGCGAACTGGCTCATGATATCCTTACGGATTTGAATGTACAAAATACTCTGATCAATAACATCGTCAATACACTGGAGGCAAAGAATTATTACGGGCTTGATATCGACTTCGAATACATTTATCCGGAGGATCGGCAAAATTACAATGATTTTGTAAGCAGAGTCGTCAACCGCCTGCGTCCGCTCGGTTATACGGTAGCTACATCGCTGGCCCCCAAAACTTCTTCCAATCAACCAGGACTGCTGTATGAAGCGCACGATTATCCCGTTCATGGAGCTTTGGTCGACCATGTGATTATCATGACTTACGAATGGGGATATACATATGGTCCGCCGCAGGCGGTAGCGCCGCTCAATCAGGTCGAGCGGGTCATCCAATATGCCGTTACCGTGATCCCGAACGAAAAAATTTTGATGGGCATACCCAATTACGGTTATGACTGGACCCTGCCCTACGTCCAAGGCTCCGCCGCCCGTTCCATATCCAACAATGGCGCCATCGATCTGGCATCCAGAGTCAAGGCTCAGATAATGTTTGACACACGCGCGCAGGCTCCGTATTTCAATTATGTCGATGAAAACAAAAAACGCCATGTCGTATGGTTTGAAGACGCGCGCAGCATTCAGGCCAAACTGCTGTTGGTCGATGAATACGATCTGGGAGGCATCAGCATATGGACATTGATGAGTTATTTCCCTCAAATGTGGCTGGTAGTAGAATCTATGTACAACGTAAACAAAGTCCTTTAAGCATTAAAAGACTCTATGCCGATGAAAATCGGCATTTTTATTTATCGAGCGCGGATCGAACCAAGAATGATTGCTGTATAATAAACTTAAAAATTATGGGGAGCTGAACATGATCATCAGCGTCAGCCGCCGGACGGATATCCCTGCTATTTATAGCGATTGGTTCTTCAACCGCATCAAAGAAGGCTATGTGCTTGTAAGAAATCCCATAAATACGAATCGTGTCAGTAAAGTCAGCCTATCGCCGGAGGTTGTTGACGGCATCGTTTTTTGGACCAAAAATCCCGCGCCTATGCTTAACCGTCTCGACGAATTAAAGAGTTATCCGTTTTATTTTCAGTTTACGCTCAATGCTTACGAAAGGGATATCGAATGCGGTATACCTTACAAAAGTGAGATTGTTATTCCTGCATTTCAACGATTATCCGATAAGATAGGAGCTGAAAGAGTGCTTTGGAGATATGACCCTATCTTGATTTCGCCGAAGTATACCGTTGATTATCATGCAGAATACTTTAATAAGTTGGCCTATCGGCTAAAGGACTATACGAACATCTGCACCATCAGCTTCTTGGATACTTATACGAATACGAAAAAAAATCTTGAGGGTCTGCAGGTGCAGTTGTTTAATAATGAGCAGAAAATGCGGACAGCGGCCTTGCTTGCTCGCATTGCTCATGGGTATGGTTTAAAAATCAAAGCCTGTTCCGAAGATATTGATTTGACTTCCGCGGGCATTGAGCCGTCGCAATGCATCGACAAAGCATTAATGGAGAAGATTGTCGGTTACTCGCTTAAAATAAATAAAGACCGGGCCCAACGCCCCGCCTGCGGCTGTGCAGAAAGCATCGACATCGGAACCTATGGCACCTGCACAGGCGGCTGTAAATACTGTTATGCCGACCGAAAAAGGTTAAAACGACCTCCTTATGACCCGGATTCCGCTTTGCTTTGCGATATGCTCAAGGAAACGGATATTGGTACGGAACGAAAAATGAGATCACAAAAGATTTTGCGAGCTCCATCGTTTTTTTACGATGAGGACATGACTTAACGCATCCATAAGGTTTATTGATATTAAACCCTAAAAACATTGAAAAAATCCTGTTTTTATGCTACTATTCTTTTATTGCATGTGCGCCCGTAGCTCAGCAGGATAGAGCATCGGTTTCCTAAACCGTGTGCCGGAGGTTCAAATCCTCTCGGGCGCGCCAACATAAAGTTAATTTATTTTGATATGAATTTTGGGAATTATTAAGTTTATTTATCGAAGCTTATCGGAATGGATAGGCTTCTTTTTTTATGTATGCGTATATTATTCACAAGGAATAAAAATCTGGTTACGATAAATATTTATTGTATTACGATAAATATTTATTGACAATATCCATATAGTATAGTATTCTGCAAGTATAAAGGAGGCTAATGATGAATACTATTTCAATATCTAAAAAATATAGGGTTTTGCGTGGCTTGTTGAATATCGGCTTTTGGATTTGCACGGCTTGCTTTTTGATATTTATCATTTTTATTTTCGTACGGCCGCAATCTGTAGGCATTTCTTTTGATGGCTTTACATTATCTGTGATTGACGGTTTGTTGACAAAAGACTTGTACCCTTTATTTTATCTCTCAATCGGTGTAGCTTATTCCGTTGGCATCGCATGTCTCTGGTTACTAAAAAAAATGATTCAATCAATTGATAATACGCCATTCACCTTGGTCAATGTTAAAAGCATAACGATGATCGGCTGGCTCATCTTAATACAAGCGTATACCAGACAGATCATTCATTATTCCTTAATCGAAAGGATCTCCGCGAAAGCCGGCGCAAGCTTTATGCTGCAGCCGCGGTTTGAATTGATACCGCCGGGCGCGTTTCTTGCGTTATGCGTATTGGTCATTGCGGAAATTTTTCGTTTCGGCTGCACTTTGCAGCAAGAGCATGATTCAACCGTATAGGAGATTAATATGTCGATAATCATACGACTGGACAGAGTTATGGCAGATCGGAAAATTTCCTTAAATGAACTTTCCGATTTAGTTGGCATTACGACAGCCAATTTATCTAATCTTAAAAATGCAAAAATAAGCGCTGTTAAGCTGAGTACAATGGAAGCCATATGCAAGGCGCTAACTTGTCAGCCCGGCGATTTGTTTGAATATCGGACGGATTAATTGCGCTCATCCAGCTTCGATGTTTCCGATAGGTTGATACATTTAAAACAAAAGGAGTAAAGTGAGTGCAAAGCTGGATTGTTGCACTGACTTTGTTTATATGATTGTAAAATTTATGATTTAGCTGCATTTTCTTTGTGGTTTTATGAGATTGCATGTTAAAATATACAATAAACTATTTTTCGCTTAACTAAAGAAATCAAGATCGCAAGGGATGGTGAATCAATGAAAGTTCAGAAAGAAAAATCCGCAGTTTCTATCAATTTAAAATCATTTTTGACCGCCGTAATCATTCTAATGATATTGATGATTGTATCTTATATGCTTACTTCCGTTGTGCCGGCCGGAGCGTATGAACGCCAAGTCGTTGACGGCAAGGAAGTTATCATCAACGGCACGTTTCATTATCTGGACGAAGGTGATTTAACATTTACAAAATTCCTGCTCTCTCCGATACTGGTGCTTACAGGGCCGGACAGTATCACCATTATTTCGGTCATTATCTTTCTTTTGGTTATAGGCGCAACCTTCAATGCGCTCGAAAAAAGCGGAGCGCTCAAGTATATGCTGCTAAAGATTGTACATAAATTCAAGGACCGGCGCTATACCGTTCTTTACGCTGTTTCTTTTTTCTTTATGTTTATGGGAGCCGCCGTCGGTTCGTTTGAAGAAGTGGTTCCTTTAGTGCCCATTACCATCGCCCTTGCATACTCGCTCGGCTGGGATGTTCTCACAGGCATGGGCATGAGCATTCTTGCCGTCTGCTGCGGATTTTCTACCGGTGTCATGAATCCTTTTACAGTCGGCATTGCGCAACGCCTGTCCGATCTTCCTCCGTTTTCAGGCATGGGCTTCAGAGTTGTCGGTTTTGTTATCATTTACTTTTTTTTGATCTTCTTTTTGAAAAGACATACCGTCCGTTATGAGAAATCCGGAATCAAGGAAGAAAATAGTCTTTATAATTATCAGGATGAAATATACAAACCCGATAAAAAAATGGACCGTGCGCTCGTCTGCTTTTTGACCGTAATGGGACTTACGGTCGCTACCATACTGGCATCCTCTCAAATCACTGTTTTATCGGACTACTTAATGCCCATCGTTGCGCTGATGTTTTTGATCGCGGGCTTATCCACTTCCCTCGTAAGCGGTATGGGTTTTAAATCGATGTTTGGCGCTTTTGGCAAGGGCATTGTTTCAATTTTCCCAGCCGTCCTTTTGATTATGATGGCGGGAAGCGTCAAATATATCATAACGGAAGGAAAGATCCTCGATACCATTCTTTTCGGCGGCGTCGGCCTTATTGAAAAAACCTCGCCGATCACAGGGATCATCCTCATTTATATTTTGGTGCTGCTGATCGAGTTTTTTATCTCTTCCGGCTCTGCAAAAGCGGTGCTTTTGATACCGATCATCGCCACGCTTGCCGACCTTGCAATGATATCCCGCCAGACAGCCGTGCTTGCGTATGCCTTCGGTGACGGTTTCAGCAATATTTTATACCCTACCAATGCGGTGCTTTTGATCGTCCTTGGGCTTGCGGGCATCAGCTACGGCAAATGGTTTAAATTTATTGCCAAATTTCAGTTGACGATTTTTGTTATCACATCGATACTTTTGGTGATTGCGCATTTGTTTGTGTATAAGGCTTGATTAATTCCCGAGAATAAAAAAGATCATTGGCAAGTACTATGCTAATGATCTTTTCAATTCAAAACATCATTTTCTGTATAACAACGTCCCCCATCGCATTAATTTCCTGCTCGAATTTTTTGACCTCTTCATCCGCATTCTCAACAAATTCTAAAAGTATCAGACCGCTGCGGCTGCAGGAAGCACCGTCCGAATCATGAAGCCCCAGCCTTGTTTTGATGCTGCAGCCATAAGACGATAAGATCGCCTGAAATTTTACCGCATCGGGAACGCGTTCATTTAACTGAACGCCAATAATCGTTTTTGACATATTATCTCCTTATACTATCATTTGCTGTATAGTATGTGCGATAAGGTGCGCACTATGCCGCCAAAAGAAAAAAACCCGAATCCTCGGGTTTTTAATAACGGTTTTATTTATTCGGCTTTAGGTCTGATGCTTACTTGTTTTTTATCTCTTCCGAGTCTTTCAAAGCGTACGATGCCATCGGCTTTTGCAAATAACGTATCATCATTGCCGATGCCTACATTTTCACCGGGATGGATCTTGGTGCCTCTTTGTCTGACAAGAATGTTGCCCGCAAGCACAAACTGTCCGTCGGAACGCTTAACGCCAAGTCTTTTGGAGTTGCTGTCACGTCCATTTCTGGAACTTCCCACACCTTTCTTATGTGCGAAAAGCTGTAAATTATCTAAAGTAAATTTAATCATTTCTTTTCCTCCATAGTTATCACTTGCACAAAGTTTTTATTCTCCGGCTGCATCCCCGAAAGGGCCATATAATATGAATGGGCCAATGTCTGTGCTTGAATCAGCTGTATGTCGGTCATGGCGTTGATCGTAAATTCGGTATGCCCTTCTTTTACGACCGCTTCCGTTTTTAAATGCACATATTCTTCTAGCCCGTTGATCGTAGCTATCGTCAGTGCGGATACTGCGGCACAGATAATATCCTGCCCGTACTCGTTTTGACCGGCATGTCCCGTAATTCGCACACGGCTTATCTCATCCGATGCCTGCTTGAACCAAAACTCTGCTTTGATCATCTTAAATTTATTCTTCGGTTTCAGCTTCCGGCGCTTCTTCAGCCGCTTTTTTTGTTGCTTTCATACCGACTTTCGTTATTTCAAGCTTCATATAAGGCTGACGATGGCCTTGCTTTTTTCTGTAATCCTTTTTGGATTTGTATTTGTAAATAATGACCTTGTCAAGTTTTCCGGCTTCAAGTATTTTAGCCTCAACCTGCGCGTTTTTTACGGTAGGAGTGCCGACATTTGTCGTCTTATCGTCTCCCAAAAGCAATACTTCGTCAAATTTGATGGTTTTTTGATTTTCTTTGTCCAAAGTGATTTTTTCAACGTTAATGATATCACCCTTCTGGACGCGGTACTGTTTACCGCCTGTCTTGATGACTGCGTACATAATTTGATTTTTACCTCCACTGTCCAATCTCGCCACGCATCAGGTGCAAAAAGCTTAAAACCTGCCGTGAGCGGATACTTAGCAATTAAGTGTATCACAGAGAAGGGTTCATGTCAATAAATATTATATGCTTGTTCAAAAAAGCTCTATTCTAAGCGATTATTCTGTGCGGACAGCCTTTTTCTGGTATCTATGGATAAGAGTTTATAAATCACGGAAGCTGCAGGCACTCCAATGATCATGCCCAAAATTCCGCCGATTCCACTGCCTAAAATGACGGCTAAAAACACCCAAAGGGGTGGCAGGCCGATGGATTCGCCCACCACCTTCGGATAAATGAGATTACCCTCGATTTGCTGCAACAGTACGATAAAGACAATAAACCAAACCGCTTTCATGGGATTAATCATTAGAAAAATAAATACCGTAGGGATGCAGCCAATGATAGAGCCAATAATCGGAATAAAAGATGTGACGGCTATAATTGTGCCGCTTAACAGAGCGTATTCAAAACCTAAAAGACTCATGCCGATAAAACACATCACACCTAAAATCACAGCTTCGGTTGCCTGACCGGCAATAAAATTCGTAAAGGTATCGGCGGTAAGTTTTCCGATCTTTTTTGCTTTATCGGCTTTTGGCTTTTTAAGATAAGCATAGGTGGCTCGGTTCATCTGACGGAATAAATGATCGCGGTCTGCAAGTATGTAGACCGATATGATGAAACCTACGATCAGATTGATCAAGGTTTGAATAAGACTTGAAGTGAAGCTGAATATCTGCGGAAACAGAAAGGAAACCACATCTCCTGCTCCTTTTAAAATATTTTGCAAATATTGCTGGATAGTCGAAATCTCAATTTTTTGAAGCTTTAAAAATTCGGCAGCTTCATTAATCAATCGATTTAACGTAGCGCTGTAGCTGTCGATATTCGCATAAAGCATAGAAACGCTTTCACCCAGCTGCGGAATAATAAATGCGATGATTCCGGTGATGATACCGAAAAACAAGCAATATACCAAAAGCACCGACAGCGCATTTACAAGCTTTTCTGATTTTTTGAATTTAATCCATTTGCTTAAAATTCGTTTAATAAAACAAAAAGGACGATTGAGTATAAACGCGATGGCAACTCCCAAAAAAAGCGGAGATAAAATCGATAAAATCGTTTTGATGATTTGGATCACATCATCGAATTTAACGACGATAGCGACAAAAAATATGCCCAGTGCGATAAGAAGCAAATAACTTCTGAATAGTTTTTTATCCATATTCATCCTCTTTCACTTGAGTAGAATCATTATATCATATTAATCCGATTTTAT
>DAITPG010000020.1:0-3751 GCA_036833715.1 Eubacteriaceae bacterium
CGCCCGTCGCTCCCGTAGGTCCTGTCGGCCCTGTGGGTCCGGTATCACCCGTTGCTCCTGTGGGTCCTGTCGGTCCCGTCGGTCCGGTGTCACCCGTCGCGCCCGTAGGTCCTGTCGGTCCCGTGGGCCCGGTATCGCCCGTTGCTCCTGTAGGTCCTGTCGGTCCCGTCGGTCCGGTGTCACCCGTCGCACCCGTAGGTCCTGTCGGTCCCGTGGGCCCGGTATCGCCCGTCCCTCCCGTAGGTCCTGTTGGCCCTGTGGGTCCTGTATCTCCTGTTGCACCTGTGGGTCCTGTCGGCCCCGTCGGCCCCGTGGGTCCGGTTGCGCCGATATCATCTTCTATAATGACAAGTGTAGCCTTTACCGGCACCTGAGGACCGTAATAAACGGTATTGGTGCTGGCATTCACAAGCGAAGCGGTTACCGGCGCAATTGCCACATCGACGATCCCGTTGCCTACGATTTCAGCACTTTTTACCGGTGAGTTCCCTTCAAGAAAATCACCCTGCGAAGATGAAATCGCAAATACGGCTCCGTTGGTCGATGTCGATGACTGCGATGCAACCCACCAGTCGATATAATAGCGTCCGGCTTCATTGAACGTTATAACACCAGTAGCCGGGTTATAACTGATATTTCCGTCGGTGTAAACAACGGTATCAAAAAGCACATTGCTGCCAACCGTAACTGATCCAGCTGCCAAACGTTCTATTTGCAGTGCTATATTACTCATTAAAAAACTCCTTTCGAAAAAAGTTTGGATAGTATTTGTCGCGCAATCCTTTGCGTGCAAAGAATAGGCTTCGATTCATAGTATTCAGTTAAAGCCAAAATGTTTCAATACAGCACCGCACAACGTATGGAAACGAAAAAAAATCACGCAGCATGCGCTGCGTGATAGCGATTGATGAATAATCGGGCTATATGGCCTGTTCGGTTCTTAATATAAAATCGTCCTGCGTAAATTTATTGAGGGATATGAAATAGGTGGAAAAACCGGCGATGCGTACAATCAAGTCCTTATGCTCATCAGGATTTGCCTGCGCTTCGCGGAGTTTTTCGCTGCTGACGACGTTAAACTGCACCTGCATGCCGCCCAAAGTAAAATAAGCTTTAATAAGGTGCTTGAGTTTTTCGGCGCCTTCATCTCCTTGAACGGAGGTGGGCGTAAAGCGGATATTGAGCTGATCGCCGTTTGTCAGCGCCCGGTGCGGCAGTTTGGCCGCGCTGCGCAGATAAGCCGTGGGACCGTTTTTATCAAAACCCTGTCTTGGAGAGATCGCATCCGCGATCGGCTCGCCCGCTTTTCTTCCGTCGGGCGTTGCGCCTACCGCCGCTCCCATTCGGATATGCGCGGTCATTGTAAAGGTTCCGCCCGAGAAATGTCCTCTGGAGGCGGTACCGTTGGTCATGATGCTCGCAAATAGGCCCAGCGCCCATGCCGCAAGATCATCGACCTCGTCGATGTCATTTCCGTAATGCGGCACCTCGTGGATCACCGTCTGACGCAGCTGCTCGTGACCTTCCCAGTTTTTCATGACCGCGTCATACATTTCCTTCAGAGGCACGGTTTTATCATCAAAGCACAGCTTTTTAATAGCCATTAAGCTGTCGCCCACGTTGGCCGTGCCGCATGCGGTAAGGCCGATGCGGTTGTATTTGGCTCCGCCCTCGGTCGCGTCCTTCCCTTTTTCCATGCAGCCGTCCATCATACTTGAGGCGACGATGCTCGGGAAGTTGCTGCTGTATACAAGCTCAAACATGTTGGCGTAGGACATCGTCCAATCAAGCAGATATTGCATCTGATCTTCAAAGGCCTGTTTGAATTCGTCAAAGCTTTCGTATTCATATAGCTTCTTACACGGAAGCGCTGTTTTTCCTGTGCGGGGATTCACTCCGCCGTTCATGGTGATGGGTACAACGTCCACCATGTTCCAGATGGATTCGGCTCCCGTCATGCCGCATGCCGGCCATTCGTTGCCGGTTCCGCCCGGTTCGACGCAGCCGACGATGCTGTAATCGCAGGCATCTTCGTGCGAAAATCCCATATCTTTGAGCAGTTCGATAATGATCGCATCGTTTTGAAGCTGCGGGATTCCGCCGCAGAGCTTGCTGGATTCGATAGCCAGCCGCCAGATATCTTCGGGCGTGTTTTTATGCGTGCGCAAAGCCACCGTCGGGTCGGGCAGTTTCATTCTGCCGTACGTTTGCAGCAGACATCGCGTGCCCGGGGTGGTGTCGTCGCTGCCGTCGGCTTTTTGACCGCCCAGCGTAATATTGATGCCCGCGGTGGGTGTCAGGCCGTTGTAGATGGAAGAATATAGATTCAATCCGTTGTCCATCAGGTTGATGATATGGTCGTTATTGATATAAAACGCCGGAAGAACAATGATATCGCTCAACCGAAGGATAAACGCGTCCGAATATTCCTGCGCCTGCTCCTGTGTGATGCTGCCTTCATCCAGCTGCTTTTGCAAAAGATGGCCGGTATATTTATCGACGCGTCCGATGGATTCGCCGTGCTGCTGCGCATCGGTGGAGAGCATCAGCTGATAAAACAAGATCGCCTGAAGCCCCTCCCAATAAGTGCGGGCCGGGTTTTCCATGATGTGTTCCAGGGAATCGGCCATGCGCAAAAGCTCTTCTTTTCTTTCTGCCGATTCGTTTTGAGCCTTATCGCGGCAGGCCTGCGCGTAACGTTTCGATAAAAGGATGGCTCCGTCACAAATGCGGACGACGGAATGATAAAACAGGTGCGACTTCGGAGAGTCTCCAAAAACCTTCCCTTTTCTCTTGTTGATCTTTTCCAAAGCTTCGCGGCGTACTTCTCCGAAGCCCACATTGACGACTTTGTTGAAATTGGCTATGTAATGCCCCTGCGGAAAACCGGAGATGCCGCGGTAACCCGGATCATTTTTATCGGGCAGAATACAGCCGTTGCCGGCGGCTTCCCAAAAATCGTCCGTAAGGATGCCTTCGACCACGCGGGATAAAGATTTGTCTTTCCAAACCTCATAGGCTTCACGGAATACGACGCGCTGCTCGTCGCTCATATAGATGGAATTGGGCGACTGCCAAGCCTTTTTGAACCGCTCGTCGGTATCGTCCACGACACCGGGGATCCACGCGCATTTCCATTCCACATACGGGCTTAAAGAACGTTCATCAGGGCCGGGTGTGCCCACAAAAATATCATCGTCAAATACATGAATCTCGCGGGTCTCGCACCAGGTATAAAATGCGCCTGCGCGCTTTAAGATCGGAAACTCATTTTCATGACTGCGGTAATAATCGCTGTAAATTTTTGTGCGTTCTGAATTGATGGTCATATTATGGCCGCTCATGAAAACATCGCGTTTCGTGCGGATGCGCGCAATGCGGTCGGATATAGGTACAAATTGAAACATACGGGCCTCCTTTCAATTGTTACTATTATATCATATCTCTATAAATCTCGGATTTAAATCTTTAAAAAAATATTTGATTTTGATATACTGAATACATAAAAGTTAAACGGAGTTAAAAATGGATACAGCCGTAAAGGGTAAAACCTATGATATTCAGGGCTTCAGCGTGCAGGACGGACCGGGCATACGAACAACGGTATTTTTAAAAGGCTGCCCGCTGCGATGCTGGTGGTGCCATAATCCAGAGAGCCAGGAGGCTTGCGTTGAGCAGGTGAAGGTGCAAAGAACCCTCGAAGGGAAGGTTTTTGAAGGGGAGTTGGCAGTTGGCAGTTGGCAGTTGGCAG
>DAITPG010000020.1:3761-5048 GCA_036833715.1 Eubacteriaceae bacterium
TGGTGCCACAGCCCGGAGTCCCAGCGCTTTGACACCGAGCTCAACTGGATGAGCCTGCGCTGCCTTGGCTTGGAAGCCTGCGGAAAATGTTTGGGCGTTTGTCCGCACGAAGCGGTGACGCGCGGACCGGTAAAGCAGAATGGGATGGGAGAAGACATTGCCTACCCGGCCGTGGACAAGTCAAAATGCGAGGAGTGCGGACTTTGCGCGCAGGCTTGCAAGGCGGAGGCCTTATACATGTGCGGCAAGGATCAAACAGTGGAGGAGATCATGCGCCGACTGCTGCGCGACAAGCCGTTTTACGAAGAATCCGGCGGCGGGGTCACCGTATCCGGCGGAGAATGCTTATGCCAGCCCGAATTTACGCTGCAGCTGCTTAAGCGCTGCAAGGAAAACGGCCTACATACGGCGGTGGATACAACGGGCCATGTCCAATGGGCAGTCATAGAGTCGGTGCTGCCCTATGCCGATGTGTTTTTATACGATCTTAAATGCATGGACAGCGCGCTGCACAAACAAGTGATCGGCGTGCCGAACGAGCTGATCTTAAAAAACGCTAAATTAATCGCCGAAGCCCGCGGGCGCTTATGGATCCGCATTCCTGTGATCCCGCTGTTAAATGATTCCAAGGAGCATTTTGAGCGATACGCCGATTTTTTGACCGGCATCATGGATGCGATCGATATCGTGCAGCTGCTTCCGTATCATCAAATGGGCCTGTCCAAGCACGATCGCCTGCTGAAAAATGAAACGGTGTTTACTGTCAAACCTCCTTCCGACGAACTGATGGAGGCGCGCAAAGATCAACTCGTGCGCCGCGGGCTGAAGGTTAGGATTCATTGATTTGAGATATAAATGTACCGCCTTATGTAAATCCAAGGGCGGTATTTTTCAATTTGTATGGCTGATGAATGATTTCTCCTTGATTTATTCGAAGTTCTTTCAATCCGATGAGCGTTGCCGCCTTAAGCGGCAGAGCGAACAGGGCGGCTTTGGCAGTTCGAATCCCGACGAAAAAAGTGAAGGCAGAATAAACAAAAAATCGCGCTTAACGCACGAATTGATACAACAGTATGGCGGAGAGATAGGGATTTCTCAAAAATTTGTCGGCTCTGCCGAAACTTACGATCCGATGAGCGTTGCCGCCTTAAGCGGCAGAGCGAACAGGGACGGCGTCGGCAGTTCGAATCCCGACGAAAATAGTGAAGGTTGAATAAACAAAAAATCGCGCTTTAACGCACGAATTGATACAACAGTATGGCGGAGAGATAGGGATTTCTCCTTGAT